>VGSZ01000046.1 GCA_016874845.1 Deltaproteobacteria bacterium | reverse complement strand
TCGCTGCCTTCGCCGTCGCTGCCTTCGCCGTCGCTGCCTTCGCCGTCGCTGCCTTCGCCGTCGCTGCCTTCGCCGTCGCTGCCTTCGCCGTCGCTGCCTTCGCCGTCGCCGGACGCAGCGCGACGGCCTTCATCTCGACGAGGAGGTTCGGGTGCGGCAGCTGGTGTACGGCCACCGTCGTGCGGGCCGGCGCGCGACGCGCGTCGGGGAAGTGCTCGTTCCAGACCTCGTTCATGCCGGCGTAGTCACCCATGTCGACGAGGAAGACGCCCATGTCGACGACGTCGGCCAGCGTGCAGCCGGCGTCGGCCAGGATGACGCCGATGTTGCCGAGCACGGCGCGGGTCTGGGCGCGGATGTCTCGCTCGACGTGGCCGTTGGCGTGGACTACGACGCCGTCGTGGCTGTTGTCGGGGCGGCGCGACGAGATGCCGGAGACGAAGACGAGCTCGCCGACGACGCGGCCGTGGGGGTAGCGGGCCAGCGCCGCGGCGCGGTCGTTGAGAATGATCGGACGGTTCGGTTGCATCGCGTCGTCGGCTATCACACCCACGTGTCCGTCGAGACTCCCCCCGCGGCGGATCAACCCTCGCCCCCGGCGCTGACCGCGTCGGCGATGGCGATGGCGATGCCCGCGCCGACGGGCGCCGAGGGTGCGCTGGCGCTGTCACTGTCAGGCCTGCGTCGCCGCGAGCACGCGCCGCGGGCGCGGGTGTGGGTGCTGTTCGACCCCGACGGTGCGTTCGCGGCGACGATCGCGCGGCCGCGTTGGTTGGCGTGCCTGTTGGTCGCGGCGCTGTGCGCGTTGGCGCCTCCGGTCGCATTCCTGATCGCGGCGTCGCGGGGCGATGACTACGCGAGCGTGATCGCCGACGAGATGAAGAAGTCGGGCCGGTGGGACCGGATCCCGCCGTCGGCGCGGGACCGCGCGCTCGGCGTGATCGTACCGGCGACGAAGGCGCTGCTGCCGGTGGGCGCCGTCGCCAAGCGCCTGTCGTGGATCGTGACCGTCGCCCTCGTCTGCTACGGCCTCGTGCGGGCCACGCGCCCGCGCGTGCGGCTGTCCGCCGTCCTCGCCTGCGCCGCGGTCGGCGCGGCGCCGTTGTTCATCCACGACCTCGTCGCCGCGGCGGAACTCGTCAGCGCACCGGACGTGCGCGCCCTCGACGCGACGAACCCCGTGCTGTCGAACCCGGCGGCGTGGTGGTGGTCGGGGGCGGCGGGCAGGACGCCGCTCGCGACAGCGCTCCGCGCCCTCGACGTGTTCGAGCTGTGGGCGTGCGCGTGGATGGTTGTCGGCCTCGACCGCGCCGTCGGCGGGCGCACCCGCGTCCCCGCCCTCGTCGTGGTCGGGCTCTACGTCCTGCTCGCGGCGGGCAGCGTCGTGCAGGCGGCGTTCGCCGCCGCGTGAACCGCTGACGCCAGCGCGAAGACGTCGTCGTCGCGGTCCGCGGTCGCACGCGCACGTCGTCCGCGCACGTCGTCCGCGCATGTCGTCGGCGCGAACGCGTCGAGCGCGCGCGTGGCGCTGCGCGGCTCTGGCTTGGTCGCCTTCGCTTCCTCGTTCGTCCGCGTGCGCCCGTCGCCCGCGCGGGCGCGAAGGGCCTTTCCCTGCCGGCGCGCGCCGGCTACCCCGTCGGCGATGGTCGCCGTCGCTGCTCCGTCGAGCCCCTCCTCCGGCGCCTCACCGTCGCCGCTGGTGTCGATGCCGGCGGCGCTGGCGCTGACCGACGCCGAGCGGGGCGCCGTCGTCCGGCGGATCATGGGCACGGCCGACCCTTCGTTGGCGGCGTTTCCGGCGGCGGTGCGGCGGGTCGTCTTCAGCCGCCACGCGCGCTACGTGCAGCCGCTCATCGCGCAGCACTGGCCCGAGAGCCTCGGCGAGCGCGCCGGCCGTAAGCTGCGCTTCCTGACCTGCAACCTCTACGCGACAGCGCCGTACACGGTGTTGTTCTCGGCGCCGCAGCCGCCGTTCCCCGTGGGCCCCGCGCGGTGGCTCGGCAGCCGCCTCGGCCTGTCGACGACGTCGCTGTCGCGGCTGGCGGGGGTCGCGGTCGGCGCGACGGCGGCGGTGCTGCCGGCGCTGACCGAGCGGCGCATCCTGCTGTTCGCCGCCTTCATCGCCACCATCGACCACGTCTATGACCACTGCCTCGACGGCGTCGACCCCGTCGAGCGCGGCCGGCGCATGGGCGGCCTGCTCGACGGCACGTGGACCCCCGACGCGACGACGACGCACGCCGGCGCGTTCCGCCTCGTGCGCGCGCTGCACGACGAGATGCAGGCGGGCATCGACAACGACGACGACCAGCGCGAGCTCGACCGCGCCCTGGCCCGGCTGCGCGACTACGTCGACGCCGAGGTCAAGGCGATGACCGGTGTGCCCGACCCGAGCGGCTGCTGCTGGCGCATGCCCGGCGTGCTCGGCACCATCGACGGGCTCGTCTTCCCGGTGTGGCGCCACGCCGGCGAGCAGGCGCGCCAGTGGATGTACGACGTGTCGCTGTTCGTACAGGTCCTCGACGACTATCTGGACATCGTGAAGGACCGCGGCGAGCTGCGGCCGACGCCGATGCTGACCGGCCACTGGGACGAGGCGACGCTCGAAGCCATCTGGAGCAAGACCCTCGACGGCATCGTCGCGCTGGCGAAGAGCAGCGGCGTCACCGACGACAACTGGCTGGCGTTCGTGCGCGAGACCTACCGGATGATGGCGCTCGAGACCGCCGAGGCGATGGGCGCCGGCACCGCCGACTGACGACGCCCCGCGCGCGGCCCGTCGGCGTCGCCGGCGACGGACTCGTAAGCGCCAGCGGCGATCGCAGCGGCGACGGCAGCGGCGACCGGAGCGCCGACCGGCGGAGCTGTTGCACTTGGCGCGACCGCGGTCGTCAGCGACCAGCGGAGCGCAAGCCCGGGCGGGCGGCGCCGCTTACGGCGCGTACCCGCCGTCGTCGCGGCCGAGGTCTTCGAACCGGGTGATGTTGTTGAGGAAGCGCAGGTCGACGGTGCCCACGGCGCCGTTGCGGTGCTTGGCGATGATCAGCTCGGCCACGCCGACGCGGTCCTCGGGGGTCTTGTCCTTCAGATAATACTCTTCACGATACAAGAACATGATGATGTCGGCGTCTTGTTCGATGGCGCCGGACTCGCGCAGATCGGACATCATCGGACGCTTGTCGTTGCGGGACTCGACTGAGCGATTCAGCTGCGACAGGGCGACGACCGGGACGCCCAGCTCGCGCGCGAGGGTCTTCAAGCCCTTGGAAATCTCGCCAACCTCGGCGGCTTTGTTGTCGTAGCCGGCGGGGCCGGTCATCAGCTGCAGGTAGTCGACCATGACCAGGCTCAGGCCGGTCTCGTGCATCTGTCGGCGGCACTTGTTGCGCATCTCGGTGACCGAGATCGACGGCGTCTCGTCGATGAAGACCGGGGCGTCCGACAGACGCCCGACGGCCTCGGCGAGACGGCTGTAGTCGGCCTGCTGGATGCGACCGCGGCGGAGGTTCGAGATGTCGACGCGCGCCTCGGCGCCGAGCAGACGCTGCACGAGCTGCTCGGCGCCCATCTCGAGCGAGAAGAACATCACCGGCTTCGTCAGCCGGGTGGCGACGTTGCCGGCGACGTTCAGCGTGAAGGCGGTCTTGCCCATCGACGGGCGCGCCGCGACGATGATCAGGTCGCCGGGCTGCAGGCCGCTTGTCATGTAATCAAGACGCTTGAAGCCGGTGGCGAGGCCGGTGACTTCGGCGCGGTTGTTGATCGCCTGCTCGAGCTGGTCGGTAGCGCGCTTCACCAGCACGCGCATCGGCACGATGGAGCGCTTGGACGTACCCTGCGAGATCTCGAGGATCGTGCGCTCGGCCTCGTCGAGGATGTCCTCGACGCGCTTGTTCTGCGCGTAGGCCGACTGCACGACGTTGGTCGCGTTCTCGATGAGCTGGCGCAGCACCGCCTTCTCGCGCACCAGACGGGCGTAGCTGCCCACGTGCGCCGCGGTGGGCAGGAGCGCCTCGAGCTGCGAGATCGCGGCGGCGCCGCCGACGGCGTCGAGCTGCCCCTTCTTCAAGAGCTCGTCGACGACCGTGAGCGTGTCGATCTGCTCGCCGGCGTGGTGCAGGTCGGCGATGGCCCGGAAGATCGTCCCGTGGTGTGGCCGGTAGAAGTGCTCGGGCAGCAGCACTTCGTCGATCACGGTGCTGAACGCCGACGGCTCGAGCAGCAGCGCCCCGAGCACCGCCCGCTCGGCGTCGAGGGCGTGCGGCGGCGTGCGCGTCCGGCGCAACACCTCGGAGGCCGTCTGCTGGGCCGCCTGCTGTCGCTCGCGGTCGATGGCCTGCAGGACGTCGCCGAGCGGCACCAGCGCCTCGTCGCTGTCGCTGTTCGGGTCGACGTCGGCGTCCATCTCTGGCTCGATGTAGCCGCCGCTGCGGTCGACAGCGAAGCCGCCCCCGTCGCTGCCCTCGCGGGCATCGTGGCCGTCGTGGGCGTCGTGGGCGTCGTGGGCGTCGTGGCCGTCGTGGGCGTCGTCGCCGGCACCGAGGCCGGCGGGGCGCGGCTCGCCGCCGGAGGACTTGGCGGGAGAAGCTGGATCGTCGTGAGCGGGGGGCGGCATGTCTGCCTCCATAGCCGGTCCGCGCGTGGTGCGGCAGCGGCAGACGCCGATCCGCCGGCCCATCCGTCGGCCCGTCCGGGGGCCTCCGCCCCCGGTCGTCGCCGAGCGCAATTTCCATCGAGCAGGACGCCGAGACACACCGGACAGGGCGTTTCCCGGGGCCCTGATACAGTGCCTTCGTGAGGTCGCGATCCCACGGCGGTGGCCCGCCAGGCAGCGGGCCGGTGCTGCCCGTACCCGACACGGTCGGGCGCTACGAGGTGCTCGAACGCCTCGCCACCGGGGGCATGGCCGAGGTCTTCGTCTGCTCGGAGCGGCAGATGGCCGGCCTCGAGCGGCTCGTCGTCGTCAAGCGGATCCTCCCGCACCTCGCCGTGCACGAGCCGTTCGTCGAGATGTTCCTTGCCGAGGCCCGCTACGTCGCTCGCATCAACCACCCCAACGTCGTGCAGATCTTCGAGCTCGGCGAGGACCAGGGCGCGCCGTTTCTCTCGATGGAGTACGTCCACGGCGTCTCACTGCGCGATCTGCTGATCGCCGCCATTGAGGCTGGCAAGCCGTTTCCCGTCAACGTCGCCGTTGCGATGGCCGCGCAGGCGGCCGCTGGCGCCCACGCGGCCCACGAGCTGAAGGACGCGCAGGGCAAACCGCTCGGCCTGGTGCACCGCGACATCAGCCCGCACAACCTGATGGTCACCGCCGAGGGGCACGTGAAGCTCCTCGACTTCGGCATCGCCAAGGCGACCGAGGTGCCCGGACTCGCTGACAACACCCGCACCGGCGCCCTCAAGGGCAAGGTGCACTACATGGCACCCGAGCAGTGCCGGCAGGAGCCGCTCGATCGGCGCGCCGACGTGTTCGCTCTCGGCATCGTCGCCTGGGAGGTGCTCGCGCAGGAGCGGCTGTTCAAGCGCGACAGCGAGCTCGAGGCGATGCAGGCCATCGTCGGCGGCGACCGGCGCGATCTGCGCCGCGTCCGGCGCGACGTCCCCGTCGCCGTCGTCGCCGCTGTCGAGAAGGCCCTCGCCGTCAAGCGCGACGACCGCCTGCCCACCGCCGAGGCGCTCAAGAAGGCGCTCCTCGACGCCGCCGGCACCGGCGTCGACACCAGCGCCGAGGCCGTCGCCGCCTTCGTGAAGCCGTTGCTCGGCTCGCGGCTCGACGCGCGGCGCGACGGCTTCCACCGCGCCGCCCACGAACGCAGGGCCAGCGGCGGCGGCCGCGTCGTCGATCGCGCCGCCGATGGTGGCGACGCCCGTGTTGCCGAGCAGCGCGGGCCCACAGCCAGCGGCAGCGGTCACCGCGGGTCGCAGCCGAGCACCGCGCCCGGTCGGCCGGTGGTGGCCCCTTCCGTATCCGAAGACGGCGGCTACGGTGACTCCACCGTCGTCGACCAGAACCCGGCGACCCTGCGGGCCCACGGCTCCGAGCCGCCCGCCCTGGGCGACAGCGTCCTCGACGGCGACCCATTCGGCGATCTGGCCCAGCAGGCCACGGTGCGCGCCGCGCGCGACGGTCTGGCCACGACTCGCGAAGGCCGCGCGCCTGACGCGGGCGACACCGCTGGCACGGCTGCGACGGCGGTGGTGGCGGGCGCCGCGACGGGCGCCGCGCCGCCCGCGGGTCGGCGCACGGCGATCGCCGTCCTCGTGGCGGCCCTGACCTGTGCGCTGGTGACGGCGGGCTTGCTGGCGGCCGCGCGCCAGCGCGGGCCGCCGGTGAGCGGCGCGCCGCTCGCCGTGGCGTGGCCGCCCACCGTCGAGCCGGTTCGCCATCGCGAGGAGCTCGCCCTGCTGGCCCGCGTCCTCGAGCAGAAGACCGGGCGCCCGGTGCGGCTTGAGCTCGCCGCCAACTACGATGAGGTCGCGGCGCGGGTGATCGACGGGAGCGCCAGCTTCGGCGTGCTGCCGCCGGCCCTCTTCGTGATGACCCGCCGCGACCACCCCACCATCGTTCCGCTGGCGACGAAGATGGTCGATGGCAGCAGCGGCAGCGACGGCGTCATCCTCGTCCGCGACGGGGTGGACGTGGCCACGGTGGCCGACCTGCGCGGGCGACGCTTCTGCTACCCCGACAAGAAGTCCACCACCGGCTACATCCTCGCGCGCAAGGCGATGCGCGAGGCCGGGCTCAACCCCGACGTCGATGTCACCGCGCACTTCTCGGGCAACCACACGCAGGTGCTGCAGGACCTGACGAACGGGCAGTGCGACGCCGGCGCGACGTACTCGGGGGGATACCTCGCCGCCGACCGCGCCGGAATCCCGGTGGGGCGCACGCACCAGCTGACGCTGACGGGGCGGTCGCCGCAGGACATGATCGTCGCCGGTCCGACGACGAGTCTCGCCGACCGCGACCTGCTGCAGCGTGCCCTGCTGTCGGTCGATCCGAAGAAAGACGTCGGCGAAGAGACCATCGGTCGCCTCGAGCGCATCTCGGGCTTCGTCAGTCCGCGGCTCGCCGACTACGACGCCATCGAGAAGGCGACCGCGACGCCGTGAGCCGCGCCGTCGCGTCGTCGTCGCGGGTGGCGCTCGTCTGCGCCGCGGCGCTCGTCGTGTCGGGCTCGGTGGGCGCCTTGGCCGATGCACCGGCCGGCGCCGTCGAGCAGACCAGCGCCAGCGCCGCGACGGCCCCGCCGGCTGCCGCTGTCGACCCCGGCCACTGGGGCTTCGCCGCCTTGCCGCGCCTGACGCTGAACGCCGACGAGGGCATCGGCCTTGGCGCCCGCGGGGTGTTCTTCTGGCACCGCTTCGAGCAGCGCCCCTACAAGACGGCGATCTCGTTCCAGCTGTGGGCGACGACGCGCCTCGTGCAGCAGCACTACGTCCGCGTCGACGCCATCGACGCCTTCAACCTGCCGCTGCGGCTCGAGAGCGAGCTGGGCTTCTTCTCGACGCTGACGCAGCCCTACTGCGGTCTGTCGTTCGCCGCCTGCCCCGACGACGACGCCCACCGGATGCGGTCGACCGAGCCCTACGCGATCGCCCAGGGGCGCCTGCGCGTCGCCCGCCTGCCGTGGTTCCGTGACGGGGCCCGGGTCGAGCTGTTCGCCGGCTGGCGGGGCACGGGCTACGTGCCGGGCTCGCTCTTCGTCGACGACGACGGCGACGGCAAGGCCGACCTGACGCCGGCCCCCGGCACGCTGTACGCCCGTCACTTCCCCGGCGGCGAGCCGGGGCTCGCCAGCGTCGTGCAGGCCGGCGTCGCTGTCGACACCCGCGACAACGAGCCGGCGCCGCAGCGCGGCTTCTTCGTCGACGCCAGCGTGCGCGGCGCCGGCGCGCCGACGGGCAGCGCCTTCACGTTCGGCGGCGCGAACCTGACGGCGCGTGTGTTCGCGCCGCTGCCGGGGCCCCTGAGCGCCGGGCCGCCGCTGGTCGTCGCCCAGCGCTCGATCCTCGACGTCGTCGTCGGCGATGCGCCGGTGCGCGAGCGCATGCGCTTTGGTGGGCTCGTCGACGCACAGGGGCTCGGTGGGCAGGACACCGCGCGGGGGGTTCGCCTGTCGCGCTACCCCGGTCGCCTGCGCGCCAGCCACCAGATCGAGCTGCGCGCCGACGTGCTGCACGTCGACGTCGCCGGCAACGATCTAGGCCTCGTCGTCGCCGGCTTCGTCGACGGCGCTGTCGCCGTGTTCGAGCCGGCCACCGCCGCCACCGATCTGCGACCGCTGCTCGGCGGCGGCGTGGCGCTGCGCGTGGTGTGGAACACCAACTTCATCTTTCGCATCGACCTGGCGCTGTCGCCCGAGGAGCCGGGCCGGCTCGGCTTCTACACCGCGCCGAACCACCCGTTCTGACGGCGGTGGCGGTCGGTGCCCCGTCGCGGTGGGCCGGGCACCAACCTGCTACAACGCTGCACCATGTCGATATCGCTGAAGCCCCGCTTCGACGCCGTCCGCCGCGAGCTCGAGCAGAAGTTCCTCGCCAAGGAGGAGATCATCCGCCTGATGCTGATCGCGGCCATCGCCGGCGAGCACATGGTGCTCATCGGGCCGCCCGGCACCGCGAAGTCGGCGGTCATCCGCGCCTTCGCCCGCCTCGTCGACGCGAAGTACTTCGAGTACCTGCTGACGCGCTTCTCCGAGCCCAACGAGCTGTTCGGTCCGGTCGACATCCAGGGCTTCCGCAGCGGCACTTACCGCCGCGTGACGACGGGAATGCTGCCCGAGGCCGAGATCGTCTTCCTCGACGAGGCGTTCAAGGCCAACTCGGCGATCCTCAACTCGTTGCTCACGCTGTTGAACGAGCGCCGCTTCAACAACGGCGCCACCGTGATGCGCGTGCCGCTCATCTCGCTGTTCGCCGCCAGCAACGAGGTGCCGTCGTCCGACAACCTCGACGCAATCTTCGATCGCTTCCTGCTGCGGGTGCACTCCGCCAACCTCGACAGCTACCACTTCCACGAGCTGATGAACAAAGGCCTCGCCCTCGAGAAGGCCGCCGCCCACGACGACATTGCCGACGCTGCCGCTGCCCGGTTCGCATCGTCGGCGACGATGCCGTCGCCCCTGTCGTCGCTGCCGCCCGGTGCGGTGCCGGCGCCGCCGCCGCTGTCGCCCACGTTGTCGTCGTCGACGACGCGCACGCTGCTGTCGGCCGCCGACCTGCACACAAGCCGCCGCACGCTGCTCGAGCGGGTCGAGTTCCCCGAGGAATTCCTCGCGACCTACAAGGGGCTGTGCTTCCAGCTGCGCGGCGAGGGCATCTCGCTGTCTGACCGGCGCGTCGTGCGCCTGCTCAAGCTGTTCGCCGCCAGCGCCGCCCTCGACGGGCGCACCCGCGTCCACGACGGCGACCTGTTCCTTCTGCGGCACACCTGGAACAATCTCGACCAGCGCGAGATCCTCGAAGACGTCGTCGAGCCGGTGGTCGCCCAGTACTACGCCGAGCACCCCGATGATCGCCCGCAGCACGTCCCCGCCGACCTCGATCGGCTCGTGGCCGAGCTGAACCTCGTGCACCGAACGCTCACCCAGGGCGGCGAGCTGTCGGACATCCAGATGTTCACGCAGCTGCGCAGCCTGAACGATCTGCGCGCGGCGTTCTCGTCGACAGGCGGCGACACCGCGCAGCGGATGGTCAAGCAGATCGACACGCTGCTCGAGCAGATCTTCGAGGGCGGGCGCTTCGGGCAGGGCACGGCGACCTGAGCCGGTCTGCAGCGGACGCCACGCAGGCGATGTCAAGCCGGCGGCGACGTCAAGCCGCCGACGACAGCACGGACCGCGCCGTGAGCCCCGCCGACGTCAACGCGCGGAAGCCGCTCGCGCCGACAGCGTGACGGTGACGACGTCGTCGGTGCGTGCGAGTGCGTCGTAGGCGCCGGCGGGCATCGCGGTGACGATGAGCAGCGCGTCGCCAGGGACCGTCGCCGGCAGGGTCAGTACGTCGCCGTCGCCGGCCGCGCCGGGGATGCGCTGCACGACCAGCCGCGCGCCGGCCGGGGGTGCGGGGACATCGACGACCACCGCACCGTCGTCGGCGGCGGAGAGCTGCACGTAGGCCGAGCCGAGGACCATCGGCTGCACCGTCAGGGTCGCGGTCGTCGTACCCGTCACCGCCAGGGGCGTGCGCGCGGGCTCGGGCCAGACGGCTCCGCGGGCGAAGTGGGCGCCGTCGTCGGCCTCGCCGGCGTAGGCCCACCAGCGCGCGTACACCGGGACCGTGTCGACGAACGTTACGCCCCGGGGGGCGAGCAGCTCGTCGAGGACGTTCTGGTAGTCGGGCGCTTCGAGATAAGGAGAGGGAAGGCCCCGCCACAGGTCGCGGAAAAAGTCGAGGCCGCCGTCGAAGTACGCCTGCTGCAGGAAAATGAGGTAAGCCGCCTGCCCGTAGTTGAAGTAGCTGTCGTAACCAGCGTCGTGGTCGACGGCCCACTCGGGGTGGTCAGCGACGTCGAAGAGCGTGAACTCCCAGTCGTGCTCGCGGTCAGCCAGGCTCGCCTCGATGAAGGTCGCGCTCGACTCGTAGATGATCGCCGGCTCGTACCAGTCAAGGCCCGCCTGCTGCAGGTGATGGAACTCGTGGAACAGCGTCGGCCGCAGCTCTCCGTCGCCGAAGGAGGACGAAGGGTCGATCACCATGTAGGGGGCGTAGTCCTCCTCGGGCGTGTCGGTCTCCTCGGCGACGACGTCGACGTAGGCGTCGTCGGTGCCGACGAACATGAAGACGTCGATGCGCTCGTCGGGGCCGCAGCCGAAGGTGCCGTCCTCGAGCTCGTCGGTGAGCGGCGCGGGCAGCCCGAGCTGGTCGACCTGGGCGACCCACGCCTCGTTTAGTTGGGTCAGGACGAGGGCGGCGGCGGCGGCCTCCGCGCGGGTACGGTGGTGCACCCGCAGCGGGCGCGTCGCCGAGGCGAGCGAAAACGGCCAGGCGTCGAGCCGTTCGCACGGGAACGTGTCGGCGGGCAGCGGCTCGGTGGAGTCCTGTGGCCCGCCTTCGCCCTCGCCTTCGCCCTCGGCAGGACCGTCGGGTGCCGCGGCGGGTGCGCAGCCCGTGGCCCAGGCGGCAGACAGGAAGGACGACAAGGCGACGACAGAGGCCAAGGGTGCGCGCATGACCCACGGTGCCACGACGGTGGCGATGGACAAGCGCGCCCGATGACAGCGGCAGCCCGGCCGAGCGCCTGTCCCGCGCGGCCGACGGGGCAGGGCCGGCGATGGGCAGCCGGTGAGCGCGAACAGCGACGGCGGCGCGTCCCATGGTCGGCGCGATCGTGGGGCTCGTCGTGGCTCGTGGTGGCATCGCTTTTTCCCGGCGCCGCGCGACGACGGGCGTCACCGGCCTCACCGTCGACGCGCGACAGCGCCGACCGGAGGACGACCACGAGAGAGAGCCGGAAGAGCCAGCGGTGCACGGTCAGCAGCCACGAACGTCGACGCCTGCGCATGACGGCGGGGTCGCAGGCTCCTTGCCACCGGCACGCCTGCCGGAGCGGCCGGGCGACGAAGTGCGCGCCCGGCCGTGGCGCGTCGAGGGTGTGCGTCCGCGTGGTGCGTGTGTCGTCCGCCGCGACGACGGGCGCGCGCTCCAGAGACGACGGGCGCCAACGGGCGACGACGTCCACGCATGACGGGCGAAGACGTCGAGCGACGACTGGCGGGTTCAGGCCACGGTGCGGACGATCGCCAGGAGCTCATCGCGACGGGCGCGCACGCTGCGGGCGAGGCTCCACTGGCCGCGGGCGCGCACGAGGTTGTGCTCGCCGCGCGTCGCGTAGCGCGCGCTGTCCCAGCCGAAGTAGCTCTCGTCCAGGGCGTCGGCGCAGAAGCGGGCGGCCAGCTCGACGCAGATCGTGTGCAGGCCGTCGACGAGGGCGTCGGTCTCGTCGGGGACGAGGAACGGGCGCTTCTTGCTGCCGAAGTAGCCATGGACGGCGGCGCGGAACAGCTCGACGTCGATGGCGGCGTCGGCGACGTCTTCGCCGGACGGGTTGCACCACGACCGCAGGGCGTCGCCGAGCTCGAGCGGCCACTGCAGCCGCTGCAGCGTGTCGAGGTCGACCAGACAGACGCCGTGGCCGTCGTCGTCGAACAGCAGGTTCGAGATCTTCAGATCGCCGTGGCAGTGCCGCTTCGGCAGCGCGAGCAGGTCGGGGAGCCGGGCGCCGGCGTCGAGGAGCTCCTTGCCGAGGGCGCCGGCCTCGCGGCCGAGGCGGTGGGCCCGGTACTTCGCCATCATGCGCGCCAGCTTCACGAGGTGGCGCTTCGTGTCGTGAACGCCCTCGCGCACGTGACGGTAGTCGTGCTGCAGGTCTTCGACGGCGGCGTGGAACTGCGCCACCAGGGCGCCGGCGGCGTGGGCCTGTGCCGGGGTGGCGAGCTTGTCGACGCTCTGGCCGGACACCTTCGTGAGCAGGCGCCAGACCGAGCGCAGCGCCGGGTTGTCGTCGCCGCCGGGCTGTTCGACCACGCACGCGCTGCCGTCGTCGGCGCGCAGGAGCCGCGGGGTGATCAGGCCCTTCTTCGCCAGGTGTGCGGTGACGACGTCGAGGTCGTCGTTGACCGACGGCCCGAAGATTTGATGCAGCTGCTGGGCAATGGCCTGCTGGCCGTCCTGCTCGACGAGGAAGGTCCGGTTGATGAGCCCGGAGCCGAAGCGGCGGCTCGTGGCGCCGGCGAAGGCGCGGTAGCGGGCGAGGACAGAGGACGGGACGGCGTCGACGGAGGACATCGCTCGTGACCTTGCGTCGTCGCGGGGCCGGGGCGCAACTGGCGATCACCCGCGCGCGCCAGGCGGCCGGGGATCATCGCAGGGAGACGGCAGGCGAGGCCATCTCGGGCGTGTCGTCGGCGGCCGGTCGCTGTATATGCCCCACGATGGAGCCCGCTCCGCTTCCCGTCCGACGACGCTCCGCCGTGGTCGTCATCCTGTGGGTCGTCTTCGCGCTGGCGGCGGCGCCCTTGTTGCCCGGCTTGTTCCTGCGGCTGAAGGGCGGCGGCTTCGAAGACCCGGCCATGCCGGCGTGGCAGGTGCTGCGCGAGATCGAGGACCGCTTCCACGCCGGCAGCGCCGACGTCATCGCGCTGGTCACGACGCTCGACGATGGCGCGTTCGACGACGTGTTCGTGACCACCGCGCTGGTGACGATGGTCGCTGACCTGGAGCGCGACAATCGGGTGCGCGGCGTGTTGAGCCCGCTCGACGGGCTCGACCTGTTGTCGAGCCGCGACAAGAAGGCCGGCGCTGTCGTGATCACGCTGTACGGCGAAGACCACGACAAGATGAAGCTGCTGCCCGAGCTGCGGATGCGCCTTGAGTCGGCGTGCGCGGGCGCCTGCGCCGTGGACATCTCGGGCATACAGCCAGTGAATCTGGCCGTGTCGACGGTGGTGGCCGAGGACCTGGCGCGCGCCGAGCTGCTCGCGCTGCCGTTCACCCTGCTCGTGCTGCTGCTGGTGTTCCGCGGGCTGCGGGCGGCGCTCATCCCCGTCGCCGTCGCCGGCCTCGCCGGCTTCCTGTCGCTGGCGACGCTGGGGGCCCTGACCCGTGTCGTCGATGTGTCGATCTTCGCGGTGAACATCACGAGCCTGTTGGCGCTGGGGTTGGCCATCGACTCGTCGTTGTTTCTTGTCACGCGCTTCCGCGAGGAGGCGCAGGCGCCCGCGCCCGACCCGAGCGTCGCCGGCGGCGTCGAGGGCGCGGTGCGGCGCACGATGAAGACCACCGGCCGCGCGGTGGCGTTCTCGGGTGTCGTCGTCGCCGTGTCGCTGGCGGGGCTGTTCGTGTTCCCGCAGGCGCTGATCACGTCCATCGGCCTGGCCGGCCTGATCACGACGACGCTGACGCTGGCGCTGGCGCTGACGCTGACGCCAGCGGTGCTGCGGCTGTGGGGGTGGCACATGGTGCCCGCGCGGGCCGAGCCGTTCGAGCCGACGTCCACGTGGCTGTACCGCACGTCGAAGGTCGTCATGCGCTTCCCCGTCCTCGTCGCTGTCGTCACCGGCGGCGCGCTGGTGACCATGGCCGGGCCGTTCGCGCGCTTCGAGGGCTCGATCCCCGACTGGCGCCAGCTGCCCGAGGGCAACACCGTGCGGCGCGCGTGCGCGGCGCTCGACGAGCGGTTCCTGCCGAACCTGATGACGCCCCACGAGATGGTGGTCACTGTCGACGGGGACGCGCTGTCCGCCGACAACCTGCAGAAGCTGGCCCGCTTCTCCGACGCCCTCGCCGCCGTGCCCGGGGTCTCGCGCGTGGTCTCGCCGTTGACGCTGGCGCAGGGCGTGTCGGCGACGACGGTGGCCACGCGCCTTGCCGACCCGGCGTTTCGCGACAGCCCCGACCTTAAGCGGGCGCTGAACGCCTTCGCGCAGCGTCATCGGTTCCGCTTTGCCATCTACTCCGACTACGGAGCCTCCGACCCGCGCGCGGTGCAGCAGGCGGCTGCGCTGCAGGCGCTGCGCACCGAGGGGATCACCGAGGTCACCGTCGGCGGCGTGCCGGCCGTGCTGCTGGCGCTCAAGCAGCGCGTGGCCGAGCGCACGCCGTGGATGATCGCCGTCGTCTTCGTCGTCATGTTCGTCGTGCTCGGCTTTGCCTTCCGCTCGGTGATCGTGCCGTTGAAGGCGATGCTCTTGAACGTGCTGTCCTTGACGGCGAGCTTCGGCGCCATCGTCTGGGTCTTTCAGGAGGGACGCGGCGCCGACCTGTTCCACTTCACGCCCACTGGGGTGTCCGACGTAGTGCTGCCGGTGCTCCTGTTCGCGCTCTGCTTCGGCCTGTCGATGGACTACGAGGTGCTGCTGCTCGCCCGCGTGCGCGAAGAGGTGCTGCGTCGCCCCGACGACACCCGCGAGGCGGTGGCGCGCGGCCTCGCCGCCACCGGCCGCAGCATCGGCAGCGCGGCCCTGCTGTTCTGTATCGTCGTGGGCGCGTTCGCCACGTCGCGGCTGCTGTCGATGAAGGCGCTGGGTGTAGGCCTCGCCCTCGCCGTCGCGCTGGACGCCACCATCGTGCGCGGCGTGCTCGCTCCGGCGGGCCTCGTGCTGCTCGGCCGCTGGAACTGGTGGCCCGACGTCCCGCCGCTGCCGCCGTCGTCGCCGCCGGCTCCGCCGGCTCCGTCGACATCAACCGTCGCGCCCGGGCCGCCCTCGGCGCCTTGAGCGCGGGGCGCGCGGGTGTCTCTCGACGCCGACGTGCTGGGGGCGCTTGACCGCTCGCCCCCGGGTCCCTGCTAGAACCTCCGGCGTGCTGCTGCTGAAGAACGCCCGCCTGTTCGCCCCCGCCGCGCGCGGCGTCGTCGACGTCCTCGTGGCCGGCGAGCGCGTCGAGGCGATCGAGCCCGCCGGTGCCCTTTCGTGGCCGGCGGCGCTCGGTGACGTCGTCGACCTGCAGGGCGCCCGGGTCGTCCCCGGGCTCGTCGACGCCCACGTGCACGTCACCGGCGGCGGCGGCGAGTGCGGCCTGCACACGCGCGTGCCGCGCATCGTCCTGAGCGCGCTGACGCGCGCCGGCGTGACGTCATGCGTCGGCACGCTTGGCACCGATGTGACGACACGGACGATGCGCGAGCTGGTCGCCACCACGCTGGGGCTGCGCGCCGAGGGCCTTGGCGCGTGGTGCTGGACGGGGGGCTACGCGGTGCCGGTACAGACGCTCACCGGCGCGGTGCGCGACGACATCACGTTCGTCGACCCCGTGATCGGTGTCGGCGAGCTCGCCGTCAGCGATCACCGCTCGAGCCAGCCGACCTTCGACGAGCTCGTGCGCATCGCCGCCGACTGTCACGTCGGCGGGCTGATGACCGGCAAGGCGGGCGTGCTGCACCTCCATCTTGGCGACGGCGCTCGCGGGTTGTCGATGGTGCGCCGCGCCCTCGAAGAGACCGAGCTGCCGGCGCGCACGTTCCATCCGACCCACGTCAACCGGCAGCGCTTCCTCGTCGACGAGGCCATCGCGCTCGCGCGGCGCGGCTGCGTGGTCGACGTCACCGCCTTCGACCCCGGCGACGAGGGCGTCGCCGTCGAGGACGTCGTCGGCCGCTGGCTCGACGAGGGCCTGCCGGCCGAGCGCTTGACGGTCAGCTCCGACGGCGCCGGTTGCCTGCCGACGTTCAACGAGCAGGGCGAGCTGGTGCACATGGACATCGGCCGGCCTGACACGCTGACGAAGGCCCTGCAGGAGCTCCTGCGGCGCGGTCGCGCGCTGTCTGACGTGCTTCCGTTCTTCACCAGCAACGTCGCGCGGCTCTTGCGCCTGACCGGCCGCGGCGTCGTCGTGGCTGGCGGCAGCGCCGACCTCGTCATCCTCGGCGATGACGATGGCGTGCGCGACGTGCTGGCGCGTGGGCGGTGGATGGTGCGCGGCGGCGAGGTCGTCGTGCGCGGGACCTTCGAGACGGCGGCATCCTGAGTGGCAGGAAGTTCATGGCGCCGCGTCGGCGGCGCCAGCGTGGGAGACAGCGATGAGTCCGGCGAAGGTCGACAATGACAGGCAACGCGGTTGGATCGTCCCTGTGGGCGGCGCCGAGGACAAGGAGGCCGACACCGCGATCCTGAAACGGTTCATCGAGGTGTCGGGCGGCAAGCGCGCGCGCATCGCGATCATCCCGACCGCCTCGGTGCTGTCGGACACCGGCCGCCGCTACGAGAAGATCTTCTCGCGGCTCGGCGTGAAAGACGTCTTTGTGCTGCCGTATCTGAAGCGTGCCGACGCCGACGACGAAGACCTGCTGAAGAAGCTCGACGAGGCGACGGGGATCTTCCTGACCGGCGGCAACCAGCTGCGTATCTCGGCGATCCTCGGTGGTACTCCTGTCGCCAAGGCCATCCGCCGGCTGAACGCCAAGGGGGTCACTGTAGGGGGCACGTCGGCGGGCGCGGCGATCCTCTCCGAGCACATGATCGCCCACGGCGAGGGCGGGGCCACGCCGCACGCCGGGCAGGCGAGCCTGGCGCCCGGGCTCGGGCTCACCAACCGCGTCGTCATCGACCAGCACTTCCGTCAACGTGATCGGCTCGGGCGACTGCTGAGCGCGCTGTCGTACAACCCCTTCGCCGTCGGCCTCGGTCTCGACGAGGACACCGCGGCTTTCATCGATCCACACAACGTGCTCCATGTGACCGGCAGCGACGCGATCACCGTCGTCGACCCGGCGGAGATCGAGTACTCGTCGATGCCGTCGACGCCGGTGGGCAAGCCCGTGTGCCTGACCAACGTCAAGATGCACATCCTGACCGACGGCGGCAGCTTCGACCTGAAGTCGCGCCGGCCCACCCCGCCGACGGCGGTCGAGGACTGACCGCGTCCGCCCGCGTTGCTGGCGACGGGACCGCCGTCGACGACGAACCATCCTCCCCGGACCGCGAAGGTCCCCTGCCGCAGACGGAGTGACCGATGAAGATCATCGAACGGCGCGTGTTTCGAGGCCCGAACCACTACGCGCACTTCCCCGTCATCCGCCTGACCGTCGACCTCGGCGCCCTCGAGCAGTGGCCGAGCGCCAAGCTCCCTGGCTTCGTCGACGGCTTGCTGACCGCCGTGCCGTCGCTGTCCCAGCACGGTTGCAGCTACGGCGAACCCGGCGGCTTCCTCCGCCGCATGCGCGAGGATGACGGGACGTGGATGGGTCACGTGCTCGAGCACGTCGCCATCGAGCTGCAGCAGCTGTCGGCGGCCAAGGTGACCTTCGGCAAGACCCGCAGCACCGATGAGCCCGGCCAGTACACCGTCGTCTACGAGTTCGAGGAGGAGCGCGTCGGTGAGGCCGCCGGCGATCTGGCGCTGCAGCTGTTGCACTCGCTGTTCCCCACCGAGCTGCGCGACCACGAGTTTTGCCCGCTCGAGTTCGACTTCAAGCGCGCCCTCGAGAAGCTGATCTCGTTCGCGCAGGCGCGCCAGCTCGGCCCGTCGACCGCGTCTTTGGTGCGCGCCGCCGAGGAGCGCGACATCCCGTGGCTGCGGCTCAACGACTACTCGCTCGTGCAGTTCGGCCACGGCCGGTACCAAAAGCGCATCCAGGCCACGGTGACGTCGGAGACGCGGCACATCGCCGTATCCATCGCGTCGGACAAGGAAGAGACCAACAACGTTCTCGGCAGCATCGGTCTGCCGGTGCCGCGCCAGAAGCTCGTGCGCAGCGCCGACGACGCCGTGGCCGCCGCGCGCCGCCTTGGCTACCCCGTCGTCGTCAAGCCGCTGGACGCCAACCACGGGCGGGGCGTCAGCATCAACCTGAGGACCCCCGAAGAGGTCCACACGGCGTTCGGGAAGGCGCGCGAGCACGCGCGCACCGTGATCGTCGAGACCTACATCGAGGGCGAAGACCACCGCATGCTCGTCGTCAGCGGCGAGCTGGTGGCGGTGAGCAAGCGCGTGCCGGGGCACGTCGAGGGCGATGGCACGCACACGATCACGCAGCTCGTCGACATCGTGAACAGCGACCCGCGCCGCGGCGTGGGCCACGAGAAGGTGCTGACCCGCATCGAACTCGACGATCAGGCCCTGCGACTGATGGGGCTCGGCGGCGTCACCGCCGACACCGTGCTACCGGCGGGGCAGCGTTTCTTCCTGCGCTCGACGGGCAACCTGTCGACAGGCGGCACCGCGATCGACCTGACCGACGTCGTACACCACGACAACCGCGAGATGGCGATCCGCGCCGCGCAGGCCATCGGCCTCGACGTCGCCGGCATCGACTTCATCACCCCTGACGTCACGCAGTCGTACAAGACCCACGGCGGCGCCATCTGCGAGGTGAACGCCGCCCCCGGCTTTCGCATGCACGTGGCCCCCACCCAGGGCAAGCCACGCGACCCCGCCGGGCCGGTGCTCGACATGCTCTTTCCCAAGGGGGCGCCGGCCCGCATCCCCATCGCCGCCCTCACCGGCACCAACGGCAAGACGACGACGGCGCGGATGCTCGCGCACATCCACAAGATGAACGGCCGCACGGTGGGCCTGGCCACCACCGACGGCGTCTACATCGACGGCGAGCGTACGGTAGCTGGCGACATGACCGGCCCGGTGGCGGCGCAGATGGTGCTGAAGGATCCCACAGTCGACCTTGCCGTCCTCGAGACCGCGCGCGGCGGGCTGCTGCGCGCCGGTATGGGCTACCGCCACTGCGACGTCGGCGCCGTGCTGAACATCAGCGCCGACCACCTCGGCCTCGGGGGTGTGAAGACGCTGGAAGATCTCGCTGCCGTCAAGCGCGTCGTCGTCGAGGTCGCCCGCGAGACCGCGATCCTGAACGCCGACGACCTGCGCTGCCTGCAGATGGCGGCGCACACTGAGGCGAAGCGAGTCGGCTACGTGACGATGAACCCGCGCCACGATCTGGTGCGGCAGCACGTTCGCGCCGGCGGCCTCGCGTTGGTGCTCGAAGAGGGCATGAACGGCGACATGATTACGCTGTACGACCACGGCGTGCACCAGCCGTTGCTGTGGACGCACCTGATCCCCGCCACGCTCGAGGGCAAGGCGCTGCACAACGTCCAGAACGCGATGTTCGCGGCGCTGATGGCCTACGCGATGGGCGTGAAGCTCGACAACATCCGGCAGGGCCTGCGGACGTTCGACACGACGTACTTCCAGGCGCCGGGCCGCACCAACGTCTACGAAGAGCTGCCGTTCAAGGTCATCCTCGACTACGGGCACAACCCGGCGGCCATCCAGATGATGGTCGACCTCGTCAAGAAGCTCGAGGTGACCGGCCGGCGCATCTGCGTGCTGGCGGCCCCCGGCGACCGCCGCGACGAGGATATCACTGAGATCGGTCGGATCGCCGCCGGCGCCTTCGACCACATCATCGTTCGTCGCGACGACGACCTGCGCGGCCGCAAGGCGGGTGAGCTGACGGGCTTGCTGGCGGCTGCCATCGAGAAGACCGGCGCGGGCAAGGAGCACTTGCAGGTCGTCGAAGAAGAGGAGGCCGCCGTGGACGCTGCCCTGCGCATGGGCAAGCGCGGCGACCTCGTGTTGATCTTCGGCGACAAGGTGTCGCGCTGCTGGAAGCAGATCACGAAGTTCTCGGGGGCGGACGGCCGCTCGGTGAAGCCGCAGCCCGTCGGCGACGGCGGCGGCAACGTCGGCGCGCTGGCCACGACGACGCTTTCAACGACGTCGACGCTGCTGACGACGTCCACGGCGCCTGCGCTGGCAGCGCCCGCGCCCGCCGCGCCGTTCACGCCCGTCGAGGGCGCCGCCGATGTCTTTGGCCAGCCGTTGCAGGTGATTGCCAGCGAGCGTGGTGTCATCCTCGCGCCTGGCGAGCAGCAGGAGGACTGAGCCCCGCGGCTCAGGACGACGCGTGCGCCTCGCCGACCCCCGCCGCCTGCTCGGACGCAACGCGCTGCTGCCGTCTCCTTCGGGAGGCGGCGGCGGGACCGCGGTCGTCGGGGTCACGATGGAGCTGCTCTTCGACGACGGCGAGGGGCCCGCGGAGCTCGACTCCTGCGAGACGCGGCTGCGCGCCGAGCTGTCGGCGCTCGGCGCGAGCGTGGGCCTCCCCACCGTCGGGCTCGTCGTGCGACGGCACAAGACCGGCGCAACGGTGGGGCTACCCGCCGCCATCGACACGCTGCGCACCGCCATCGACGTCCTCGAGTGGGCCGGCGTGCTGGCCGGCGCCGCACCGACCGCGCCCGTGCCCCCTGTCGACGCCGCCGCGCTCGCGCAACGCCTGCAGGCCGAGCGCAACCCAACGCTGGTGACCTTGCTCGAGGAGGCCGCGCGCCGTGACGTGCCGGCCCTGCTGTACGACGACGGCATCAGCCTCGGCCACGGCGAGAAGAGCCGCACGTGGTCGACGGGCGTCGTGCCGGACGTGGGCGCAGTCCCGTGGGGCGAGCTCGGGCACGTGCCCATCGCGCTGGTCACCGGCACCAACGGCAAGACCACGACGACGCGCTACCTGGCCGGCATGATGCGCGCCGCCGGCGTCGTCGTCGGCGCGACGTCGACGGACGGCGTCGTGATCGGCGCCGAGCAGAAGGAGTCGGGCGACTGGTCGGGCCCCGGCGGCGCTCGCGCGGTGCTGCGCGATCCGCGCGTGCAGATGGCGGCGCTGGAGACCGCGCGCGGCGGCCTGCTGCGTCGCGGGCTCGCCGTCGACGGAGCCGGCGTCGCTGTCGTCACCAATGTCAGCGACGACCACCTCGGTGACTACGGAGTGCACGACATCGCGGCCATGGCCGACGTGAAGATGCTGATCGCCCACGGCGTGCGCCGCGATGGGTGCGTCGTGTTGAACGCCGCCGACCCGCTGCTCGTGGCCCGCGCCGCCGGCGTCGCCGCGCCGATCGTCTACTTCGCCGTCGACGCTCGCCACCCCGTCGTCGTCGCCCACGTCGCGCAGGGTGGTGGCGTCTGCGTCGTCCACGACGGCGTGATCACTCTCGTGCAGGGGCGCGCGAGAACGCTGGTCCTGCCCATCGATGACGTTCCCTTGTGCTTCGGCGGCGCCGCCGTCCATAACGTCGAAAACGCCCTCGCGGCCACCGCCGCCGGCCACGCGCTGGGCCTGCCCATCGACGCGCTGCAGGCCGGCCTGCGCTCCCTACGCGCCAAGCACGACGACCTGCACGGTCGCAGCCTCGTGCGCGAGCACCAGGGCGTGCGCCTGCTGCTCGACTTCGCGCACAACCCCGCCGGCGTCGCCGCGGCGCTGGCCTTCCTGCAGCGGCTGCGCGCCCGCGACGCTGTGCCGGGACGCCTCATCGTGCTCACCGGCGCCGCGGGGGACCGCTCCAACGACGAGCTGCGCGGCGTGTGTGCGGCCATCGCCGCCGCGCGTCCCGACCATGTGATCGTCCGCGAGCTCGATGGCTATCGCCGCGGATGCGCGCCGGGCGAGGTGCCGGCGCGCATCCGCGGCCACCTCGTTGTCGCCGGCGTCGCCCCTGGTGTCATCGACGCCGCCGCCGACGACCAGCATGGCCTGACGCTCGCTCTCGACGACGCCCGCGCTGGGGACACCGTGGCGATGCTCATCCACATCGACGGCCCCGGCGTCGCGCGCTTGTTGACCGAGCGTGGCTGGCCCGATTGAACCGCGCGCTCGCGCCGCGCGCGTGACTGCATGACCACCGACCGATCGAATTCGTCGTCGTCACGCTGACGATGCGCGCGCGAATTCGTGCGCCGCACGGGCCGAAAATTTGGAGCAGGCGCCACGTGCCTCCATAGTGGGTGCACGGTGCACGGGCGTCGCCGGTCGACGACGAACACCGCCGAAATCGCTGGTCTGGCGACGTTGACGCCGCGTGTCTCCACGCGGGTGACGGCGTCGTGTTCTCCAACGCAAGGACGGCAGGGATGGTCACGATGGTCGCGTTCAAGCAGCGCAAGGAATGGCAGCCCGGAGAGGTCGATCCGCTCGACCTCACGAAGTCCTACGAGCCCGTCGCCGAGCCGGTGCGGCAGGGGCGGCTGACCCGCGCCCCCGGCGCCGACAAGATCGCGCCCCTGCCGAACCAGCTGTACCAGGGTGATACCGTCGAGACTCTGAATCAGTGGGAAGACAAGTATTTCCATGCGACAATCACCGATCCGCCGTACAACATTGCCCGTGATCGCAAGGGCCTGTCGTGGGCGTTCTCGTCGCACGTCACCATCGAGAACGAGTGGGACCGCTACTCGTCCCCCGAGTACGAGGTGTTCACCGCGGCGTGGCTGAAGGAGGTCTGCCGGGTCACCAAGGAGAACGGCAATATCTTCATTTTCGGCAGCTATCACAACATCTACACCATCGGTGCCATCGCCGCGCGCATGGACCTGCGCGTCATCAACAGCATCATCTGGACCAAGCCCAACGCCCAGCCGAACATCACCTGCCGCATGCTCACCGAGAGCACCGAGCAGATCCTGTGGCTATGCAATAACACAAACAAGAAGGCCAAGAATTGGACATTCAACTATGACATAATGAAGCAACTGAACGGCGGAAAGCAGATGCGGAACTACTGGGAGATCCCGCTGACGCCCCAGCGCGAGCGCGTTCACGGCAAGCACCCGTCGCAGAAGCCGCTGAAGCTGATGGAGCGCCTGATGCTGTGCGGCACGAACCAGGGCGACCGCGTGCTCGACTGCTTCGCCGGCTCGGGCTCGACGCTGCTGGCCGCCGACCGCCTCGACCGCAAGTGGGTCGGCATCGAGCGCGACACCGAGTACTGCGCGATCTCCCATCGCCGCATCGACGACGAGCGCCGCCAGCGCCGGCTGCCGCTGCGTTGAGCAGCGCTCGGCCGAGAGAGCTGCGGGCCCGACGAGGGCCCGCGTCCCTTTTGCCGCTGGCGGATCCCTCGCCCTCTCGACGAACCGCGGTGGGGTTGTTCCATTCCCTTTATGACCCGCGCTCGCCGTCGACGACCCCGGCTGCCCGTCGGCGCGCCCCTGCCGCCGGCGCTGGCTGCCACGCTCGTGTTCCTGTCGATGTTGTCGTCGACGTTGTTGATCCCGGCGCTGCGGCCGTTCTTCGCCGCCACCCACCCGGGCGCCGAGGGCGCGCTGTACCTGTTCAACGCCGTCAACATGCTCGGCGCGCTGTTCGGCGCGCCGCTGCTCGGCGCCGTCGCTGACGCCACCGGCAAGCGCGCCACGGTCCTGATCATCGCCGCCGTCTTCGACGGCGCGCTTCTGTTTGCGTGCTCGCTGCCGCTGCCGGTGCCGCTGGTGCTGACGTTCCGCATGCTGCAGGGGGCAGGCAACGTCGGCGCGCTCGCGCTGCTCATGAGCCTGACGACGCCGCGGGGCATCCCCGTCGCCGGCGGCGCCACCATCGCCGCCATCGCCGCCGGCGTTCCGCTGGGCACCGTGCTCCTGGCGAGTGGCGCCGAGATGCCGCTGCAGCTCGGCGCGATGCTGCCCCTGCTCGTCGCCGGCGCCGTGGCCGCGCTGCAGCCCGGGCCGCCGCCCGACCGTCGCCCGCCGGGGTCCCTCGTCGTCGCCGCGCGCCACGTGGTCGGCCCGGGGATCTTCGTCTTCGCCGAGCGCTTCGCGATCGGCTTGTTCATCGTGCCGTTTTCATTGCTGTGCCACGACGTCCACGGCCTGCCCGACGCCATGGTGGGCCGGCTGTACGCGACCTTCCTCGTGCCCTTCGCCGTGATGACCGCCCTCGTGCCCCGCACGTCGCTCGGGCCGGTCGCTGCCATCGTCGCCGGCGTCGTCGCCTATGCCACCAGCCTGCACTTCGCCGGCCGGATCGAGTCCGTGCCGCTGCTCAGCCTCGTGCTGGCCGGCGGCGGGGTCGGCGCGGCCCTCGTCTACGCGCCGAGCCTGCGCACCGCGGCGCGCGTCGTGCCCGCGCAGGCGTCGGCGGCGATG
>VGSZ01000045.1 GCA_016874845.1 Deltaproteobacteria bacterium | reverse complement strand
TCCACCACGACCTGAGCGCCCTGCGGGTCACGAAGACCGCCTACGAGGTCGCCTGCCTGCGCGAGGCCAACCGCCGCGCCTGCCGCGGCCACGACGCGGTGCTCAAGGCGTTCGCCGCCGGCGACCACTCCGAGCTCGAGCTGCACCTGCTCTACCTACAACACACCGAGCAGGACGACCCCGAAACACCCTACAAGAACATCGTCGCGCTCAACGAGCACGCCGCCACACTGCACCACGTCTCCTACGGCCGCACGCGGCCGGTTGCGCAGTCGCTGCTGCTCGACGCCGGCGCCACGTTCCTCGGCTACGACTCCGACATCACGCGCACCGCGGTGCGGGGCACGGGCGCCGTCGCCGACGTCTTCGCCGGCCTCGTCGACGGCGTCGACCGCCTGCAGCGGCAGCTGTGCGACGAGGCGAAGGCCGGCGTGAACTACCAGGCGCTGCACGACCGCAGCCACCACCTGCTCGCCGACGTGCTCAAGGCGACCGGCATCGCGAAGGCGACGGCGTCGGCGGCGGCCCTCGTCGACGGCGGCGTGACGCGCAAGCTGCTCCCCCACGGGCTCGGGCACTCGCTGGGCCTCGTCACCCACGACGTCGGCTGCCGGCAGGTCGCGCCGCGTGCCGACAACCCGTTCCTGCGCAACACGATCGACATCGCCGTCGACCAGTGCTTCACCATCGAGCCTGGCTGCTACTTCATCACCTCGCTGCTCGGCGAGCTGCGCGCCCTGCCCGCGGCCGCCGACCTCGACTGGCGGCTCCTCGACGCGCTGGTGCCGTTCGGCGGCGTCCGCGTCGAGGATGACCTGGTCGTCTTGCAGGGCGGCGTCGACAACCTGACCCGCGCGTTCCTGCCGTGACCGGGGACGGACCGTCGTCGCCGGCGAACGCGCTGATCGTCTCGAGCGAGCAAGCGCTGCACGGGCTCAAGACGTCGTTCGACGAGCTCGACGACGACGATTTACTGGCTCTCGGTCGCATGTGGACGAGCGTCACACCACGGCAGGCGGCCTCGGGTCTGGGGACCGTCATCGGCGTGGGGGCAGGCATCGCGCTTGCGCCCGTCACGACCATCGGGGCCGGGGCGATCGTCATCGGGATCACCGCGTTCTCGTTTTTCCTTGGCCGACGCGACGTCCGCGCCAACCTCGTCGACCAGGGCCTTGCGCCTGTGCTCGTCGAGACGGTCTTCCGCGCGACGGCGGACCAACGGCGACGCGCTCTGTACAGATCGGGTATGGTCTGGCGGCCGTTCCCGCGCGACGAAGATTACGCGCGCTTCGGTCGAGCGCTCGTCGACGAGATCGAAGCCGAGCGCAAGCAGCGTTGAGGGCGCCGCGGCCTACCCGGCGGGCGTCGGACGCGGTCGCGTCGTGCGCTGCTCGATGACGTTCTTGTGGTCGCGGCCGAGCACGATGCGCTTCACGAACAGCCCCGACAGGTGCACGTCGTCGGGATCGATGCTGCCCGTGGGCACGATCTGCTCGGCCTCGACGAGGGTGCAGCGGGCGGCCATCGCCATCAGCGGGCTGAAGTTGCGGCTGGTCCGGTAGAAGCGACAGTTGCCGAACTCGTCGGCGACCTTCGCGCGCACGAGCGCGTAGTCGGCGGTGAGCCCCGTCTCCAGGATCATGCGCTTGGTGACGGTGGCGCCGTCGCGGTCGACGACGGTGAAGGCGCGCTCGTCCTTGCTCGCGGCGATCAGCGTGCCGACGCCGGTGGGCGTGTAGAAGCCGCCGATGCCGGCGCCGCCGGCACGGATGCGCTCGGCGAAGGTCCCCTGCGGCGACAGCTCGACGTCGACCTCGCCCTTCAGCATCTGCTCTTCCAGGTCGGGGTTGCCGCCGACGAAGCTGCCGATGAAGCGGCGCACCTGCCGGCTCTGCAGCAGCACCGCCAGGCCCTGCCGTTGGTTGCCGCAGTTGTTGGCGATGATCGTCAAGTTCTTCTTGCCCGAGCGGGCGATGGCCTGGATGCAGTTCTCGGCGTTACCCGACAGGCCGAAGCCCCCTGACATCACGCTGGCGCCGTCCTGCAGGTCGAAGAGGGCGGCGTCGGCGTCGGCGAAGAGCTTGCTCAGGGCGGGCATGGGCCGGTGGTCTACCGCCGCCGCCGTGCGACGTCAGCCCTGAGGCATCCGGGTGCGGCGATGACCTACACGCGCCGGCGGGGTCGTCGACGACAGCGGGAACGCTGTAGCGTCGCCGCCATGCTGCGTGGCAACCGGCTCGCCCTGAAGATCCTGCTCGGCAACGCGATGATCGTCGTCGCCGCCATCGTGCTGTACCTGGTGGTCAATCTCGCGCTCAACGGGGTCGAGGCGCTGGACACGACGACGGTGGTGACCTTCGCGGTGCTGCTCAGCGCCATCGCGTTGACGCTCAGCTCCTTCTACGCGCGCACGTTGACCCGCAACGTCGAGACGCTGAACGAGTCGGCGACGTCGATCTCGCGCGGCGACCTGTCGGCGGTGGTGCAGCTCGAGAGCGAGAGTCGCTTCCCCGACGAGGTCGACGATCTTGCCGCGTCGATCCACCACACGCTGCAGGCCCTGCGCGAGCTGGTGCAGCGCCTGCAACGCACCGCGCGGCACGTCGCGTCGTCGGCGAACACGCTGTCGGCGGCGGCGGAGCGGGTGACGACGATGAACACCGGCGTCGCCGGCTCGGTGGGCAACATCGCGCGGTCCGCCGAGCTGCAGCGCGAGCTGGTGTTGAAGGCCGGCAGCCTGATGAGCGAGATCGCCGAGGGCATCGACCGCTCGGCGGCCAACGCCGAGGCCGCCGCCCGCGCCGTGGCCGAGACGCACACCGCCGCCCGCACCGGCACCGAGGTAGCGAACCTCGCCGTCGAGAAGTTGCAGGACACCTTCCAGCGCGTCGAGCAGGCCAGCGTGCGGGTGTTCGCCTTCGGCGAAAAGAGCCAGGCCATCGGCAAGATCGTCGACGTGATCACGCAGATCTCGCAGCGCACCAACCTGCTGGCGCTGAACGCCACCATCGAGGCCGCCCGCGCCGGCGAGTACGGCCGCGGCTTCGCCGTCGTCGCCGACGAGGTGCGCAAGCTGGCCGAGAGCTCGGGCCGCTCGGCGGACCAGATCACGGTGCTGTTGAGCGACCTGAAGAAGGACGCCGAGGCCGCCGTCAGCGGCATGTCCGAGTCGACCACCGACCTGAAGGAGAGCCGCGAGGACCTGCGCTCGATCATCCAGTCCCTCGACGGCATCGTGGCCTCGGCGCTGCGCGGCGCCGAGAAGGCCGAGCTGATCGCGCGCTCGTCGCAGGGCCAGCTGCGCGGCAGCCAGGAGATGGTGCAGGCCATCGGCCACCTCGCGGACCTCGCCCGCCAGAACGCGTCGTCCACTGAGGACGTGCAGAAGGCCGTCAGCGGGCAGGCGCTGGTGATGGAGAAGCTGTCGTCGTCGGCGCTGGAGCTGTCGAACATCAGCCTCGAGCTCGAAGAGGTCGTCAGCCGCTTCCGCCTCGCCCCCGACGCCAGCGCGCCACCGGTCCGCACGTCGGTGCTGCCGAGCGCCGCCTGAGCCGCGCGCGGCCGACGATCACGACGACGACCACAACGACCTCTACTCGATGACCACCGACCCGCGCTCCCTGTGCCTCGTGTTCCGCGCCGGTGGCGAGCGCGTCGCCATCAAGAGCGGCGACGTGCAGAAGGTGACGCCGCGGCCCCACGTGTCGCGCCTGCCGCGCCTGCCGCCCCACTTGCTCGGCATCGCCCAGCACCGCGGGCGGGTGATCACCGTCGTCGACGTTGTCCGCGTGCTGTTCCCCGACGCGCCTGCCCACGACGCGGGCGCCCCCGTGCGCGCGCGCGGCGACGAGCGACTGTTGATCCTCGAGCGCCCGGCGCGGCACGTCGGCCTGCTCGTCGACGCTGTCGACGAGATCGAGACGCTGGCCCTGCCCGACGACCTGCCCGCGGGCCCCTCGCCGGCCCTGCGCCTCGTGCAGCACAAGGGCCGCGCCCTGCCCGTCGTCGACGCCCTGCGGCTGGCGCGGGCCCTGGGCGTCACTGGCGACGATGCTGCCGCGCCGCGGTCGTAGCGCACCGTCGGGCGGTCGACGTCGCCGTCAGCACGGCGCTGCCAGTCGGGCGCCGTCAGCCGTCACTCTCCGTCACTCTCCGTCACTCTCCGTCACTCTCCGTCACTCTCCGTCGCTTTCCGTCGGTCGAAGTTGGCGCCTTCGACGCCGGCGTCGCAGGCGGCGCGCGGTTGACAAGATATCGCTCGAGCACGGCGCGCAGCTCGGCGGTGATGGGCTGCGACCGCTGCGTGTCCAGGTCGATGAGCACCGCGGTGATCGCCGCCGTGAAGCACACGGTCGAGTCGCGCTTGCGGCACACCTCGTAGGCGATGGTCATCGACGACGTGCCCACACGCACCACCGACAGCGTGACGACAGCGATGTCACCGTAGGACAGCGGCGCCTTGAAGTCGGCCTCGATGTGCACCGTCGGAAACCCGAGCCGCCGGTCGCGGATCAGCTGCGGGTAGCCAAAGGGCGCCACGTCGTCGAAGAAGTCCTCGAACGCCGCGTGGCACAGGTGCAGGAAGCGCGGGTAGTAGACGATGCCGGCGCCGTCGACGTCGTCGAAGCGGATCTTCTGGATGCTCGTGTACGCCATCGTGGTGGGCGTACTACCTTGGCCGCATGGTGCGTACCGCCCTGCTCGCCGCCGTCGCCGTCCTCGTCGCCATCCTGCTCGTCACCACGAGCGCCTGTCCGTCGACCACCGACGCCGTCCGGGAGCAGGCCACAGCGGTGGGGACTGCGCCCGGTGCACGGGTCGAGGCAGCGCGCGCGCAAGTGAAGGCCGCCGAGCAGAAGGCCGCTGACAACGCCGCCACCGCCGCCGCGGTCACGGAGTAGCGGCAGGCTCGCCGGGTACGTCGCCGGGTACGTCGCCGGGTACATCGCCGGGCACGTCGCCGGCGTCGTCTACCGGGTCGGTCGCCGGGGGCGCGCCGTCCTGCCCCGCATCACCGGGGGGCTTCGCCGACGGCCCGGGCGACGGGGACGACGCGGACGCCGGCGCCGACGCCTCGGCCAGGGCCGCCAGCGCCGCGCGGGCGTCCTTCGCCTCGGCGCTCTCGGGGTGGTCGGCGACGAGCTTCTCCCACGCGCTGCGCGCGCTGTCGGCGTCTTGCAGGTGATCGCGGGCGATCGCGCCGGCCCTCCACAGCGCGCGGGCCGCGCCGGGCGTGTCGCCGTAGTCGGCGCCGACGCGGGCGTAGCGCCACTGCGCGCCCTGCCAACGACGACGCTTCTCGTAGAAAGCGGCGGCGAACAGGTCGGCGTCGGCCAGACGAGCCCGCGCGGCGGCGCGCAGCTTGCGGGCGGCGTCGGCGCTCTTGTCGGTGGGGAAGCGGGCGAGGAACTCGTCGCAGGCGCGGATGGTGTCCTTGGCCGCCGACTGGTCCTTCTGGCGCGCCTCGACGAACGGCAGCCAGGCGACGTTGTTCTCGACGGCGCGGCTGTGGCTCTCGGCGATGCGGAACGTCGCGTAGGCCACCTGCTCGTGGCGCGGGTGGTAGCGCACGAAGAGGCGGTAGGCGTCGGCGGCCTCGAGCCACTTCTCGCGCGCGAAGTGCGCGTCGGCCAGCCGCAGGTCGGCGAGCACCGCGTACTTCGAGTACGGGTACTTGTTCTTCACCAGCTCGAAGTACTTCACCGCCTCCTGCCAGCGCGCCGACGTAAACGCCGCCTCGCCGGCCTCGAAGTTCTGGCGCGCGGTGTCGCGCTCGTCGACCTCGGTGTCCTGCAGGTTGGTCTCGAAGGCCTTGCACGCCAACAACGACGACGCGACCGTCGCCAGCAGCAGCGACGTCGACGACAGCACGAGCAGGCGGCGGATGCGGCGACAAAAGCAGACCATGGTGGCGGACTAGCGGCTCGCTGCCGGCTCGACCAGCAGGGACCAAAGCTCGCGCTCGATGACGTCGAGGCTCGCGCCAAGCTCGTGGTCGTCGTCGACGACGACCAGGCGCCTTTGGTCGGGGGCGGCGGCCACGAACGCCTCCGACGAGGACAGCGGCACCACGGTGTCCTTCTTGCCGTGCACCACCACCGTGGGCGCCGCGGGCTGCGGGCGCGGCTCGTGGCGGCAGGCCTCGGCGAAGAAGCCCCAGTGCAACGGCTGCAGCACCCCCTGGTCGTCGGCGTGGGGCAGCGAGCCGTCGCGCTCCCAGCGGGCCATGGCCTCGGGGCCGCGCATCGAGCGCCAGCGGGTGGGCACGTCGAAGGCCGGGCACAACAGCAAGAGCGCCCGCACGCGCCCAGGGTTCTGCGTCGCCCACAGCGACGTCACGTGGCCGCCCAGGCTCGAGCCCACCAGCACCCAGCGGTCGTCGTCGCCGGCGCCCGACGACGAGGTCGCCCGGGAAGACGACGACCTCGTCGACGTGGTCGCGTCGAGGGTGTCGATGGCGGCGAGCATCGCGTCGTGGGACAGCCGCGGGAACGACGGCTGCTGCAGGTCGGGGACGTGCAGGGTCAGGCCGCGGGCGGCGAGACGCTCGCCGAGCACGCGCGCCTTGCGGCTGGCCGGCGAGGACGCGAACCCGTGCAGATAGGCGATGCGGAGGCTCATCGGGGTTCGACCTTTCGGGGCCCCGCACGGCGGGGCTGGGCGGCGAGCCAGCGGGGGAACGCCTCCAGCGAATCGAGGACGACGTCGGCGAGGTGCAGAGCGTCGGGCGGGTCCGCCGCCGGATCGGGCACGGCGACGACGATCATGCCGGCGGCGTGGGCGGCGCGCAGGCCGCTGCCGCTGTCCTCCACGGCGACGGCGTGGGCGGGGTCGACGCCGAGCGCGCGGCAGGCGAGGCGGTAGACGAGCGGATCGGGCTTGCCGCGCAGCAGCGATTCCGCCGACTGCACGACCGCGAAGCGCGCCCGCAATTCGAGCCGCTCGAGCACCGCGTCGATGATCCGCTGCGGCGACGACGACGCGAGTCCAAGCGGCAGGTCCCCCACCGCCTCGAGGGCCGCGCGCGCCCCCGGCATCGGCTCACCCCGCGCGCGCACGCGAGCCACGACGCCATCGACGATCGAGGCGACGACCACGTCGTCAGCAGGGCCCTCGGCCCACGGGTGCAGCGTGCGCCAGTGGCGCACGACGCCATCGACGCGGACCCCTGTGGTCTGCCGGCACAAGGCTGGCGTCAGCGGCACGCCGAGCGGCGCCAGCGCCGCGATCTCGGCCTCGTGCCACAGCGGCTCGCTGTCGACGAGCACGCCGTCCATGTCGAAGACGACGCCGCCGACGTGGCGCGCGGCAGGCGTGGTCACCGCGCCCCCACGACGACGACGGAGACGCGGCGCTCGTGCGGCGCCGTGCGGTGCTCCCACAGCCAGACGCCCTGCCACGTGCCCAGATCGAGCCGGCCGGCGGCGACGGGGATCCCCACCGACGTCGCCGTCAGCGCGCTGCGCACGTGGGCGCTCATGTCGTCGGAGCCCTCGTCGACGTGGCGGTAGCGCCGGTCGCCATCGGGGACCAGCCCGCCCAGAAACGTCTCGAGGTCGAGCGGGACCTCGGGCGAGGCGTTCTCCTGGATGATCAGGCTCGCCGAGGTGTGGTGCACGAAGACAGTGGCCAGCCCCTCGCTGGCCCCGGCGCGCGCGACGACGTCGGCGATGGCGCGCGTGACGTTGACGAGCCCGCGCCCCGGGGTGGGCACGACGAAGCTCTCGCGGCGGACGACGTCGACGGCGGGCACGACGCGCTTGTAGCGATCCCCGTCGACGCCGTCGACGCCTCGCCGCCGCTCAGGGCCGCCGATCAGGGCCGCCGCCGGTCGTCGTTGCCACCCACGCGCCGCCACCGTGGGTTGTCGTCGCGCAGCGGCGGTCGTACGTCTTCACCGTCACCCGCTCGCGGTGGAGGCTCTCGTGCCTGACTCTCCTTTCTCGCTGCGCATCGACGGCATGCACTGCGGCGGCTGCGTGCGGCGCGTGCAGCAGGCGCTCGCCGACGTCCCCGGCGTCACCGTCGACAAGGTAGAGGTGGGCCGCGCGCTGGGCACCTTCGACCCCGCCGACACCGACGTCGAAGAGCTTGTGAAGACCATCGGGCGCCTCGGCTTTTCCGCCCAGGCCGCGCCCAGCGCCGGCTGACGCCGTGACCGCCGCCGCCACGCCGACCACGCCGTCGCGCATCGTGGCGACGACATTGACGTTGCCGGTGGGCGGCATGACCTGCGCCGCCTGCACCGCGTCGGTGGAGCGCGCGCTGTCCGCCCTGCCCGGCGTCGACGGCGCGAGCGCCAACCTCGTCACCCGCAGCGCCACCGTCAGCTTCGACGCCGCGCGGCTCGACGCCGCGGCGCTGGTCCAGGCCGTGCGCGCCGCCGGCTACGACGCGGCGGTGCCCCGCGGCACCCGCGCCCTCATCCAGCAGCAGCGCGCCGACGACGCCGCGCTGGCGCGCGAGGCCCGCGGCCTGTTCGCGCGCGCCATCGTCACGCTGGGCGCGATGGCGATGGCGATGGCGACGATGCACCGCGTGCCCCAAGCCCTCACCCTTGGCGGGGTCGTCGTTGTCGCTGCCGTCGCCGGCGCCCATGTCTACCGCCGCGCGCTGGGCGTCTTTGCGGGCCGCGCCCCCGACATGAACGCGCTGGTGGCGCTCGGCACGCTGGGGGCGCTCCTGCTGTCGCTGTGGCGCGACCATGGCTACGCCGAGAGCGTGCTGGGCGTGCTCGGCTTCGTGCTGCTCGGCAACGCGCTCGAGGCCCGCGCGCGTCGGCAGACGACGACCGCGTTGGTGGGGCTCGCCGCGCTGGAGCCGCCCTCAGCCCATCGCGAGGACGACGACGGGCTCGTCGTCGACGTCGCCATCGACACGCTGCGCCGCGGCGACGTGGTCGTCGTGCTGCCCGGCGAGCGCGTGCCGGTGGACGCTGTGGTGGTCGAGGGCGCGAGCGCGCTCGACGAGAGCCTGCTGACCGGCGAGGCGAACCCGGTGGACAAGCAGCCGGGCAGCGCGCTCGTCGCCGGCGCGCTCAACGGCCACGGGCGGCTGCGGGCAAGGGTGACGGCCGCCGCCGACGGCTCGACGCTGGCGCGCCTGCTCGGGCTGCTGCGACAAGCGCAGGGCCAGAAGGCGCCGACGCAGCGGCTGGCGGATCGCGTCGTCGCGGTGTTCGTGCCGGCGGTGATCGCGCTGGCGGCGCTGACGTTCGGCGCGTGGCTCGTCGTCGGCGGCGTCGATGTCGCCGGCCTCGACGCCGCCGACGTCGAGCGCGCCGCGGTGCACGCCGTCGCCGTGCTCGTCGTCGCCTGCCCGTGCGCGCTGGGGCTCGCGGTGCCCACCGCCGTCGTCGTCGCCAGCGGGCGCGCGGCGCGCCTCGGCGTGCTCGTGAAGGGCGGCGCCGCCCTCGAGGCGCTGGCGCAGGTCGACGTCGTCGTCTTCGACAAGACCGGCACGCTCACCGTCGGGCGCCCACGGGTCACCGCCGTGCGCGCTTTCGACGACCACGACGAAGCCACGGTGCTGCGCCTCGCCGGCGCTGTCGAGCGCGGCTCGGAGCACCCACTGGCCCGCGCCATCGTCGAGCACGCGGTGGCGACGCTCGGCAAGCTGCCGCGCGCCCGCGACGTCATGGCCTTCCCCGGGGCCGGCGTGCGGGGCGTCGTCGACGGCCTCGTCGTCGACGTCTCGCGCCATGCCCCCGAAGGCCTCGTTGCTGCGCCGGGTGACTTCGGCGAAGCCACCGTCGCCTTCGTCCGCCGCGACGAGGTCGTCCTGGGAGCGCTGTCGCTGGCCGACGAGCCGAGGCCCGAGGCCAAAGAAGTCGTGGCCGCGCTGACGGCGCGGGGCATGACGGTGCAGCTGCTGTCGGGGGACCGCGCGGCGGTGGCGCGCGCCGCGGGGCGCGCGGCGGGCATCGATGAGGTCGTCGGCGAGGCCTCGCCCGCCGACAAGCTCGAGGCGCTGCGGGTGCTTGCCCGCAGCGGCCGAGGCGCGGCGATGGTCGGGGACGGCCTCAATGACGCCGCCGCGCTGGCCGCCGCAAGCGTCGGTATCGCGCTGTCGTCGGGGTCCGACGTCGCCGCCGCCGCCGCCGATGTCACGCTGCTGCGCCCCGACCTGCGCCTGCTGCCCGCCGTCGTCGATGTCGCCCGCGCCGCGCGCGCGACGATGCGGCGCAACGTGGTCTGGGCCTGCGTCTACAACGCCGTGTGCCTGCCGCTGGCCGCCGGCGCGCTGTCGCCGTGGGGCTGGTCGCTCTCGCCGGTGCTGGCCAGCGCGCTGATGGCGCTCAGCTCGGTGAGCGTCGTCGTGTCGAGCCTCGTGCAGCCGGTGCGGTCGTCGTCGGCGGCGTGACCGTCAGCGTCGCAGGCGGTCGGCCACGCGCTCGAGCCCGAGGTTGCCCGCCCCGCCCAGCGACACGCGCTGCTGCACGCTGTCGTCGATGGAGCGGCCGGCGTAGGTCGGGATCTCGGCGGCGGCCTGCTTGTACGCGTCGCGAAAGGGCAGCCCCTGCACGACGAGCTCGAGCGCCCGGTCGGTGGCGTGCATGTCGGGGCTGACCGCCGCGCGCAGCGCTGATTCATCAAATCGGAGGTTCTGCACCAACGCCGGCACGAAGCCGAGTCCCTGCAGCGCGCGGGCGAACGCCCGTACCACCGGCGCCTTCGTCGCCTGCAGGTCGCGGTGGTAGCTCGATGGCAGCGACAGCACCGCCTGCGTCTCGGCCATGGCGCCCTCCACAACGGCGGGCAGCGTGCGCAGCAGCTCGACGACGTCGGGGTTGCGCTTGTTGGGCATCAGCGAGCTGCCGGTGGTGTAGCGGTCGGGCAGCGCGACGAAGCCGAACTCGGCGGTCGAGAACAGCGACAGGTCCCAGGCGAGCCGGCGCACGTCGAGGGTGGCCAGGTGCAGCGCCTGCAGCGCGAACAGCTCGACCTTGCCGCGCGAGTTCTGCGCCGCCTGCGGCGACACGACGACGCCCTGCATCCCGAGGTCGGCGGTGACGCCGTCGCGATCCAGCGGCAGTGACACGCCGAAGCCGGCGCCGGTGCCGAGCGGGTTCTTGTCGACGAGCACGAGGGCCGCGCGCGCGGCGTCGCGGCTGTCGAGCAGGCTCTCGGCGTGGCCAAGGAAGAACGCCGCCAACGTCGTCGGCATCGCCCGCTGCAGGTGCGTGTAGCCGGGCATCACGACGTTGCCGGTGGTTCGCGCCGCGTCGAGGCACGCCGCCGCCGCCGCCGCTGTCGTCGCGTCGAGCTGCTGCAGGCGCTCCTTCAGCCACAGCCGCGCGGCGACCAGCACCTGGTCGTTGCGCGAGCGCGCGGTGTGCACCTTCTTGCCGAGCTCGCCGCTCTGCTCGGTCAGGAACGCCTCGATGGCGGTGTGGCCATCCTCGAAGCGGTCGTCCACGACGAAGCGGCCGTCGGTGAAGCGCGCCAACAGCTCGTCGAGCAGCGCGTGCAGCCGCGCGACCTCGTCACCAGTGAGCACGCCGATTCGGCCGAGGCCGGCGGTGTGGGCGGCGGTGGCCCGCACGTCGAATGGGAACAGCTCGCGGTCGACGACGACATCGTCGGCGGCGCAGAAGCGCTGCACCGCGGCGTCGAGCTCGAGGGCGCCCTTCTGCCAAAGCGGCGCGGTCATGGGTGGCCGCCGGCCGCGGCGGCGTGGCCGAGGGGAATCCCGCTGCGCTCGTGAAGTCCGAGGGCGAGGTGCACGTTCTGCAGCGCCTGCGTCGCCGCGCCCTTCAGCAGGTTGTCGAGGCAGGCGACGACGACGACGCGGCGGTCTGCGACGTGGGCGTGCACGCCGCCGAGCTGGCAGCCATGCCGCGCGCGCGCGTGGGACACCAGCGGCGGCAGCTCGCCCTCGACAATGGACACCAGCGGCTCGTGGGCGTAGCGCTCCCGCAGCCGCGCCTCGGCGTCGCTCTTCGTCAAGGACGCGCGCAGATCCATCGCAACCGTCACCGTGATCCCGCGAAAGAACGGCGCCACGTGAGGAAAGAACCGCACGTCCAAGCCGCTGTGGCGCCGCAGCTCGCGCTCCTGCGTGTGGTTCACGAGGTCATAGGGCAGCACGTTGTCGGCAAGCAGCTGCGTATCGTTCTTCGGGCTCGGGCTCGTGCCCGCCCCCGACCAGCCCGACACCCCAAAGACGTGGGCGCGCTCGACGACGTCGGCGAACGGCCACAGCGCCAGCTGCGCTGCCGTCGCGTAGCAGCCGGGGTTCGCGATCCGCTTCGCCCCGTGCAGGCGCGCGCGGTCGCGCTCGACCAGCCCGTAGACCCAACCGTCGTCGAAGCGGTGGTCGGCCGACAGGTCGACCACCGCGGTCTGCGCCGACAACCCCGCCACCCACGCCGCCGCCTGCCCGTTCGGCAGCCCGAGCACTACGGCGTCGACGCCCTCGTCGACGCAGCGACGCGCGGCGCGCACCGGCTCGAGGTCCTCGAGCAGCAGGGACGCAAAGCGGCCGCCGACGCCGATGGCCTCGCCCGCCTGCCGCCCCGCTCCGCCCTTCGACGACACGAAGGCGACGTCCAGGGTTGGGTCGCTCTCGAGGAGCGCCAGCAGCTCGCGGCCGACGTAGCCGCGGGCCCCGATCAAGCCGACCTTCTTCCGCACCGGAACGTCGACGACGGGGACCATCACGACTGCGCCCCCACCGAGTGGGCCTTCAGCGACGCGGGCATCGCCAGCGCCATGTCAACGCAACGCTGGATGTCGTCGAACCGCTCGAGTCCGTACCAGAAGACGAGCCACTTCTCGCTTTTATAGGAACCAGTAGAACGAGCAAAGTACCACGGATTTACTTCATTATCGATTCGTGCACGCCAGAACAGGCGGTCGTTCTCTTTCGCCAGCCGCTGCCACAGCGATCCGCCGACTCCGTCACCCTGCGCCTCGGTGGTGACGGCAAACTTGTCCAGGTACGGGAAGCCTTGCTCCAGCGTCAGGATAGCGACGGCGCGGTACGAGTCGGCAAGGTAGATACGATAGAAAGGCTTCTTATCGAAGTAATCAGCATGCAGCTTTCTCCCGAAGCTGTCCTCAAGCAGGGCGCGCAGACGGGGCAGATCGATCTGCGACAGATCGTTGTGGCAGCGGATGCGCTCGCCCAAACGGATGAGCGTGCCGGCACCCTTGTGGGTGAACAGCTCGCGGGCGAGGTTCTCGGGGCTGGCCACGGCCACCGACGAGCTGCGCGGCAGGGCCTGCAAGATGCCGCGGATCTCGACCAGCTTGTTCTTCGTCGACGCCGACAACCACGGCTGCGCCATCAGGCTGTCGAAGTCCTCGTCGAGGTTCACCGCCGAGATGATCTGCCCGTGCTCGTCGCGGATGCCGTCGTCGGGCGACAGGAACACGACCTTGAAGGGCTGCAGCGCCAGCGCCAGCTTGTGGGCGGCGGCGTCGGCGTTGACGTTCAGCACCTGCCCCGACCGCGTCTCGGCCAGCGACGACAAGACCGGGATCTGCTCGGCCTGGATGCTGGCCTCGATCGCATCGAGATCGACGCCGGTGACGCGGCCGACGAAGCCGAGGCGGCCGTCGTCGGATCGCTCGGCGACGAACGCGCCGTTGGGGATCGGCCGCGCGCGGGTGCCGAGCGCCTCGAGTGCGCCGACGATGCGCAGGTTCTCGCGCTGGTAGACCTTGCGGGCCAGCGCGATGGACTCCTCGGTGACGACGCGGCCGCCCTCGGGCGTTTTCGTCGTGGTGAGCCCGGCGGCGTTCTCGGCGGCCTGCAGCTGCGGTCCGGCGCCGTGGATGACCACCGGGGTCAGCCCGACCTTGTCGAGGAACGCAATGGACGACGCCAGCGCCTCGAGCTCGTTCTCGACGACGCCGCCCGAGACCTTGATCACCGCGAAGCGCTTCTCCTCCACCGACGAGAAGAGCTTCAGATATTGCTCGACCTCTTTGCGGCTGCCGAGGTTCTTCAGCAGGCGGACGATCAGATCTTCCGTGGAGTCGGGCTTGGTCGCTGACGTCAACAGCGTGTTCATCCTCGCATCCGCTGCGCCAGCACGCGCGCATAGGTGTCTACTGCCATGACGAGCTGGTCGACGTCGACCCACTCAAATGCCGTGTGCGCCTGCGCGATGTCGCCCGGCCCGAGCACCATCGCCGCCGCGCCCGCCGCCGAGAAGAACGCCGCCTCGGTGAAGAAGTCGACGTCATCGCCGCGCACGAGCCCGAGCGACTCGGCCCGCTCCGCCGCCTGCGCGCGCGCCGCCTCGACATCGCGGGCGCGAAACCGCGTCGGCAGCGCGGGCGCAAGGAACCCCTTCTGTGCCGTCGTCGTCGCCGGGTCGGCCAGCGCGAACAGCGTGTCGAGGACGGCCTCGGCGGGCTGCGACGGCGGTGGGCGCACGCCGAGGCGCAGCAGGCACTCCGACGCGATCATGTTGGCCTTGGTGCCGCCGTCGATGCGGCCGAGGTTCAGGCGGATCGCGTTATCGTCGGCGTCAGCGTGGGCCAGCGCCCGGCTGCAGAAGCGCACGCAGCGGGCCACCGCGCTGTCGGTGGTCGCGCGCTGCGCCGAGGCGTGGCCGGCAAAGCCGGCGAACGTCAGCAGCGCGGTGCCGATGCCGCGGTGGGCCAGCACCGCGCGCCCCTGCGTCGGCTCGGCGACGAGGATCGTCCGGTCGACGACGTCGTGGCGCTCGCAGAACGTGCGCACGCACTTCGACGAGCCGGCCTCCTCGTCGGTGGTCAGCAGCAGCGACGCCGGCGCGTCGACGTCGGCGGCAGCGACGAGGAACGCCGCCACCGCGCCCTTGATGTCGCAGGCGCCGAGCCCCACCGCGCGCTCGACGCCGCCCTCACGCTGCACGGCGAGCCGGAACGGATCGACGCCCGTCGCCGGGCTGGCCCAGCCGGAGTCGAGGGGCACGGTGTCGACGTGAACGTTCACGAGGGGCAGCCGGTGGTCGTCGTCGCCGCGGCGCGCGTGCAGCCAGCGGCAGCCGTCGCCCAGATCGACCTCGTCGACGACGAAGCCACGCGGCAATTCCTGCCGCACATAGGCGAACAGTCGGTCGATGCCTGCCGCAGCGCGCGGCGGGTTGCGCGTGTCGCAGGCGACGAGGGTCTCAAGGTGGGCGAGGACGCGAGCGCGGACCGTGGTTGTCATCAGTAGGCGAGCTCGACGAGGCGGAAGTCGGCGGTGACGAGGAAGACGCGCCCGTACTGGTCTTCGCGGATCGTGACGGCGTCCTTGACGCCGAGGCCCTTGAGGATGGCCGGGATCGTGTCGCTGTGGCCGACGACGAGGATGACCGCGTCCGGCGGCGCGGCCCTCAGCTGCTCGACCAGCTTGCCGGGGTCGGCGGCGGGCAGCACCACGGGCGCGGCGAGCCCCCGCTGATCGACGAGCACCTGCGCGGTCTGCCGCGTGCGCTTCTTGTCGCTGACGAAGACGTGGGTGACGCCAGCGTTGCGCAGCAGGCTGGCGAGGCGCTGCGCGCGGTCCTCGCCCTGCCCGGCCAGCGGCGTGTCGGGGTCGGTGGACGACGCCTTCTCGGCGTGACGGACGACGAACAAGGCCTTGTGCGCCGCGGCGGCGGGGGCGACGAGAGCGGCGCTCGCGAACAGCGCCGCGCGGACGTGCGCCGCTGAGCGCACGACGAGGGGAGACGTGGCGTGCATAGCGACGTCTTAGACGGAGACGACGCCCGACACAACTCGCGCGCCGGTCGCTCGTGCGCCCTTGCCTCCGCTGGACCCGGGCCCGCTGCGCGCGCCCCCGCGCCCTGCTACCGCCATGGCATGTCTGCACTCGCCGTGGGTCGTGTCGTCGTGCCACTCCTCGTCATGGGCGGCGCGGTCCTGCTCGCCGCGCTGCTGCTGCGCCGATCCTTCCCCGCGGCCTGGGCGGGCTGGCTCGGGCGGTCGCTGCGGATCGTCGGCGGCGGCGCCGGCGGCTGCTTCGCGCTGTGGCAGGTCCTGCGGGTCGTGGCGCCGGCGTCGGCGCTGGGGATCGTGCCCATCACGGTGACCGCGGTGGTGTTCGGCTCCGCGCTGCTCGTGGTGGCCTCGGCGGTGGTCTGGGCGCCCCTCGCGATGCTCGGCGGACATCGTTGCAAGGACTTGATCGCCGGCGCGTCCGAGCCCGCCGGCGACGGTCGCGCTCCCCTCGACGCACGGCGGCGGGCCTTCCTGCGCACGGTGGGCGGCGTGGTCCCGGCGGCGGCGGCCACCACTGGGCCACTCGGCGCCGCCGCCGCGCAGGCCACGCCGGTGCTGCGCGACGTCGTGGTGGCGAGCGCGTCGGTGCCGGCGGCCCTCGACGGCTTCACGATCCTGCACCTCACCGACGTCCACCTCGGGGTGTTCATCTCGCCGGCGCAGGTGCGGGCCGTCGTCGACGCGGTGATTGCCCGTGGCGTCGTCCCCGACCTGGTCGCGCTCACCGGCGACATCGCCGACGACCTGGCGCAGATCCCCGCGGCGCTCGCGCACCTGCGGGCGCTGGGTGCGCCCCACGGCGTCGTCGCCAGCATCGGCAACCACGAGATCTACCGGGGCCGCGCCCGCGCCGAGCAGCACTACGCCGACCACGGCGTGCCGCTGCTGTGCAACGGCGGCCTGCTCCTGCAGCGCGACGGCGCGTCGCTGTGGCTGGCCGGCGCCGACGACCCCGGCCGCGGCGTCGACGGCGCCGATGACTTCCTCGCCGCCACCGTCGGCCGCGCCTTCGCCGCCTGCCCCGCCGACGTCACCTGCCGCGTGCTGCTCAGCCACCGGCCGCGCGGCTTCGTCCACGCCGTGCGTTACGGCGCGACGTTGACGCTGGCCGGTCACACCCACGGCGCGCAGATGGCGCTGTTCGGACGCTCGCTGGTGGCGCCGCTGCTGCCGTCGAGCTTCCTGCTCGGCCGCTACCAGAAGACCGGCGCCGCGGGCGAGTGCCACCTGTACACCTCGGCGGGGCTCGGCCACTGGATGCCGCTGCGTCTGAACTGCCCCACCGAGGCGGCGCTGGTGACGCTGCGCTCGAGCACGACAGCGGCCAGCACGACAGCGGCCAGCACGACAGCGGCCAGCACGACAGCGGCCAGCACGACAGCGGCCAGCACGACGTAGACCACGCCAACGGCGACAGCGGGTTCGGGGCCGCGCCGGTCAACGGATCGCCGGCCCTTCGTTTCGGCGCAGCGTCCGACGCTCGGTCCGGCTACGGTGCGGCCATGTCGATGCCTCCGCCGGCCCGCCCGAGCCTCGTCCTCGCCTGTGTCGCCGCCGCGACGCTGGCCTGCCCGACCCCGCCGCCCGACGGCGGCGCGGGCGAAGGCGAGGGTGAAAACGAAGGCGAAGGCGATCCGGGCCCGCACAGCTGCGTCCCTGACGACGACACCGACTTCCCCACGCCGCGCGCCGACGTCACCGACGCCGTCGGCTCGGCGGCGACCTTCGACGTCGCGACCTGGAACATCCGCAACTTCCCTTCGAGCAGCAGCACCGTCGCCACCGTGGCCGACATGATCACGTCCCTCGATCTCGATCTGCTGGCGCTGCAGGAGGTCGCGTCGCAGGCGGCGTTCGACGAGCTGCTCGCTCGGCTGCCCCACCATGAGGGTGTGCTGTCGAGCCACACGTACTCTGACGGCGCGTACCAGAAGCTCGCCGTCGTCTACCGCTGTGGCGCACTCGCCCCGGGGCCGCCGGCGCTGTTGTTTTCCGGTGACGGCGGAGCGTTTCCACGGCCGCCGCTGCAGGTGCCCTTTCACTACGACGACGGCACGCGGGAGTTCGACTTCACGGTGATCGTCGTGCACCTGAAGGCCGGCGAGGACGCCGACGCCCTCGACCGCCGCGGCGAGGCGTTCATCAAGCTCGGCAACTACCTCGCCTCGTACGTGGCCAGCGCCGCCGCCGACGAGGTCATCGTTCTCGGCGACTTCAACGAGCGCGTCGAGGACGAGCCCGGCACCAGCAACTGGCGCCCGCTGCTGGACCCCACCCGCTTCGTCGTCCGCACGCAGCCGCTGGCCGACGCCGGCGAGGCGTCGTTCCTGTCGTCGCGCAACTCGCTCATCGACCACATCGTCACGACGCGCGCCTTCGACGACGAGGTCGGCGCTGGCGTCGCGGTGATCCCGCGCGTCGAGTTCGACGTCGCCAACTACCGCGCCATCGTCAGCGACCACCGCCCCGTCGTGCTGACGCTGCTCGGGCTGTAGCGCCGCCGACGACCACGACGACCAAGCCAGCGCGGGGGGAGCCGCGGCTCACGGGTTCTTCGGGTCGATACTCGTGGTGCCGCGCGGCGTGGCGCGCCGGTCGGTCGGGTAGGCCGCGAGCGTCCACCGCGCCCACAGGTCCTGGTCGATGGCGCGGGCATCGACGATGTCGCGTAGCGCCTCGCCCATGCGCGTCAGCCGCCGCGGGTAGGTCGGGTCGTCGAAGTCGACGGCATAGGCGCCGAACCGCTGCGTGCGGCCATCGACCCACTCGTAATTGTCGGCGAGGGTCCAGTGGTAGTAGGCGCGCACGTCGAGCCCGTCGGCGATGGCGCGACCGAGCTCCCAGAGGTGCTCGACCAGGTACATCGCCGCCTGGGCCTCCTGGGGGTCGCCCCGGGGCAGCGGGTCGCCGGGCTCGAAGTCCTCGGGCAGCTCGGGCACGCGACCGTTGGTGGTCGTGCCGTTCTCGGTGATGATCATCGGCACGCCCCACTGCGCGTAGCGGTCCAGGGTGTCTCGCAGCCCGGCGGCGCTGATCTCGCGCCCCATGCCGTTGGACGGGAGCAGCGCACCGTCGCCGACGGAGTAGCCGGCGACGTCGAGCAGCGGCGCGCCGTACAGCGGCGCGACGTCGGCGAGCAGCTGGCCGAGCAGGCCCTCGTCGGTAATGCGGCCGGGCCCGTAGTACTGGATGCCGACGAAGTCGAGGGTCGACGCCAGCTCGAGGTAACGGCCCTCGGGCGGCACGGTGTCGGTGTCGGTGATGTCGCCATCGAGGTTCACGTCGAGATCGCCCGACGTCAGCGCGATCATCACCCAGTCGTTGAAGGCGTAGTTGATCGACGCCGCGCTGCGCTCCTGCTCGGGGTCGCCCACGAGCTCGGGGGTGAACTCGTTGGCGGTCATCGTCAGTCCGACGAACGAGGCGGCGCCATCGGCGTCGGCGTCGACGTCGTCGAGCTCCTTGATCGCCGCGTACGCGGCGCCGTGCATGAACAACAGGTTGACCCCGAAAGCCGTGGCGCGGTCGACGTCGAGGGTGCGGCCCGGCGGAAACCGGCCGTCGATGTAGCCGAGCGTGATCATCGAGAACGGTTCGTTGAGCACAGTGTAGGTGTCGACGCGATCCTTGATGCGCGGCACCACGTGGCGTACGAAGCGCTCGAAGTCGTCGACGACGGCGGCGTTGGTCGTGGCGATGCGATCGACGGCGCCGCCCTCGGCCGCGGGATCGGGCTGCTGCACCCACACCGGCACCGTCCAGTGCCACAGCGTCACCACCGGGTTCATCCCGGCGGCGCGGATGGCATCGAGCACGACGATGAAGTGGTCGAGCTCGGCGTCATCGAAGACGCCGGGCTCGGGCTCGACGCGCGACCAGTCGAGGCCGAGGCGGAACGTGTCCAGACCGAGGTCGCGCGCGCGCGCGATGTCGTCGACGAATTGGCGACGGAAGCCGTTGCCGTCGACGTTCTGCTGCGCGCCCTTGGACTTGCCCATGTCCATCCAGCGCTTCCAGTTCGAGTCGTAGACGCGGCCGTCGTCGCCGAGGTCGCCCTCGACCTGCCACTGCGCCACCGCGGTGCCGAAGCGGAAGCTCTCGGGGAACGAGACATCGACGAACGCCGGCCGATCGGCCTTGTCTTCGGGGCAGGCGGCGAGCCCGGTGGCAAGAGCGGTCAGGGTCGGGAAGACGATCGTGGAGAGGCGCATGGTCGACAGCGTAGCCAGCCAAGGCCGGTTGTCCGCAACGGCCGCCCTTCCATCGTACCCGGACGCGCAGGGCGAAACCGTCAGGAGCCACCGTCAGGAGCCACCGTCAGGAGCCACCGTCAGGGGCCACCGTCAGGGGCCACCGTCAGGGGCCACCGTCAGGGGCCACCGTCAGGGGCCACCGTCAGGCGCTACGGTCAGGGGCTACGGTCAAGACCAACCGGACGCAGGCGAAGCGATGTCGTCGAAGCGCCTGTCACGCACGCCGCTGGCGCAGTAAGCGCTCCTGCTGGAGGTTCTTCGATGGCCGACACCCCCGCCCGCTTCGTCTGGATCGATCTTGAGATGACCGGTCTCGACGACAAGACGTGCCACATCATCGAGATGGCGATCATCGTCACCGACGGCGACCTCAACGAGCTCGCGCGCTACGAGCAGTGCATCTGGCAACCCGAGGCGGCGCTGGCCACGATGTCGCCGTTCGTCCGCAAGATGCACACCGACAACGGCCTGCTCGACAAGGTACGCGCGTCGACGACGTCGTTGGCCGAGGCCGAGCAGCGGGCGATGGAGCTGCTGCTGGCCCATGTGCCGTTCCGCAAAGGCGTGCTGGCCGGCAACTCGGTCTGGCAGGACCGCCGGTTCCTGCTGCGGCACATGCCGCTGCTCGAGAGCGCCCTGCACTACCGGCAGATCGACGTGTCGACGATCAAGGTGCTCGCGAAGCAGTGGTACGGCGGCAAGGGCGAGCCGCCGACCAAGGCCTCGAAGCACACCGCCCTCGACGACATCCGCGCCAGCATCGAGGAGCTGCGCTGGTACCGCGAGCACGTCTTCACCATCGTGCTCTCGTGACGTCACCGCCCTGACATCTTCGAAGTCGTCGGCGTCGCGTCGTTGGCGTCGCGTCGTCGGCGATGTGCCTTGCGTTCGCCCGGGGCATCGGTCACAAGCGGCTGATGCTGGAGCTCGTCCGCAGCGTCCCGTCGTCGAGCGACCCCATCGACTGCCGCATGGTCGCCCACGACCTGTGGCCCCGGCGCTTCCTCGAGCGGCGCGAAGAGCTGCCGGTCACGCTGCCGAGCCGGGTCTTCTGGCCGCGCGACGACGCCGAGGTGCAGGCCGTCGTCCGCGCTGCCCGTGTCGAGCGCCGCGCCGTCGTGCCCTTCGGCGCGGGCTCGGGCGTGTGCGGAGGCATCTCGCCGTCGTCGACAGCGTGGGTGCTCGACCTGAAGCGCATGGACCGCGTGGTGTCGCTCGACAAGGAGCGGCGCACCGTCACGGTCGAGGCCGGGATCATCGGTGACCGCCTCGAGCGCGCGCTGAACGCCCGCGGCTTCACCCTTGGGCACTTCCCGTCGTCGATCTACTGCTCCACCGTCGGTGGTTGGGTCGCCACGCGCTCGGCGGGCCAGCTGTCGAGCCGCTACGGCAAGATCGAAGACATGGTGCTGGCCGTGCACGGCGTCGACGGCCGCGGCGAGCGCCTGTTCGCCGCCATCGACGACCCCACCACCGGCCCCGCCGCGGTGCAGCTGCTCACCGGCAGCGAGGGAGCCCTCGCGGTGCTCACGCGGGTGGTGCTGCGTGTACAGCCGCTGTCGTCGCACCGCTTCCTGCGCGGGTTCTCGTTTCGCGATCTGCCCACGGGCCTGCAGGCCATGCGCGCGCTGCTCGCCGCCGGCGAGGCCCCGGCGGTGCTGCGCCTGTACGACCCCCTCGACTCGGCGCTGGCCGGCGGCGCTGCCGCTCCCGACGAGCCGCTGCGCGTGCACGCCGGCGGCATCGCCCGCGCCGGCCTCGAGGACTCGGGCCCCGCCCACGGCGGCGACGGCGAGGAGCCCACGCTCTTCGACGCCCTCGTGCGCCGCGTCGAGGAGCTGGCGGTGTTCTCGCGGCCGCGCGCCACCCGCGCCATCGTCGGCGAGCTGCTCGGCCGGCCGGGCCTCGCCAACACCATCCTCGACCGCGTGCACGGGCAGCCCCGCCTCGTCGTGGGCCTCGAGGGCGACGCCGCCGATCTCGAGCGCCGCGCGCCCCGGCTGCGGCAAACGCTGCTGGCGCTGGGCGCCGCCGACCTCGGCGACAGCCCCGGCAGCCGCTGGCTCGCCCACCGCCACCGCGTCAGCTACCGCATGAGCAAGGCCTTCGCCGTCGGCGGCTGGGTCGACACCTGCGAGGTGGCCTGCGGCTGGGAGCAGGTGACGCCGCTGTACCAGGCCGTGCGCGAGGCGCTGCGCGACACCGCCCTCGTGCTCTGCCACTTCAGCCACGCCTACCTCGACGGCTGCTCGCTGTACTTCACGTTCGCCGGCGGCGGCACCGCCGGCGCCGGCCCCCGCTCGGCGCTGGCGCGCTACGACACGACGTGGGACCGCGCGCTGACGACGATCCGCCGCCACGGCGCCGTCATCGCCCACCATCATGGCGTCGGCCGCAGCAAGGTGCGCGGGCTGCGCCACGCGCCGGGGACCCGTTCGCTGCTCGACGAGCTGAAGCGCACCCTCGACCCCGACACCATCCTGAACCCCGGCGTGCTCGGCCTGCCCGGTGCGCCATGAGCGAACCCACGACCACCGCGACCACCACGACCTCGACGCTGCCCGCCACCGCCGCGCAGCCCGCGCTGCCCGCCGACTGGGCGCCCCTCGTCGAGCGCCTGCGTCTAGCCCACCTCGCGGGCGAAGGCGTCGACGTCGACGACGTCGCGCTCGGCGCGCCCCGGCTCGGCGCCGCCGACGCGCTCGTCATCGACGCCCACAACGGCCTCGTCGACGTCGACGCGCGGCTGTCGCTGTCGCTCATCGCCCGCGCGCTGCGCGCGCGCGGCTGGGCGCTGCCGCTCTTGCGCCCCCTGCCTGCCGCGCCGCTGTGGCGGCTGGCCACCCGGGCGCCCTTCGTCGTCGACGCCCTCGTGCAGCGCGCGACGCTGCTGTCCGTCGACGGCGACCTGGTCGAGACGCCGGCGGCGCCGCGCCACGCGGCGGGCCCGTCGCTGCTGCACACCGCGACCGCGCCGGCGCCGATGGCCGTGCTCGTGCGCGCGCGGCTGCGCGTGGTGTCGGCGGCCCACACCACGACGTGGACCGAGCGCTTCGACGACGCAGCCGCGCTGGCGGCGCGCGTCCGCGATCTGGTCGACGGCGCCCGCGCCGTCGCCGCCTGCGCCCGCGGGCGCACGCTGGTGGTGCTGGGCGGCGCATCGCTGGCCCCGACCGGCTCCGCGGCGGGGTCCACTGCGCCCGCCCCCGTCCACCGCGTCGACGACGACGGCGCCGACGAGGCCTCCGACCTGCGCTGGACGTCGGCGCGCAGCCTGCGCCCCGGCGACGTGTTCGGCATCGAGAGCGCGCTGCGGGCGGGACGCCGCGTGGTCAGCGTGCCGTACCTCCAACGCACCGCCGTGCTCGAGCGCGCGCGCCCCCCGCGCGCGCTGCTCGACGTCAAGGGCGCCACCGCCGCCCTCGTCGACGCGCTGGCGTCAGCGCCGGCCAACGCCCCCCGCGACGGCTCGCACCACACGACCACCCCGACCCAGACGCAGGAATCCCCATGAGCCACGACGCTGACGCCGCGCTCGCCCGCCCAGCCACGCTCTGCGCGTTCTGTCCCAAGATGTGCCGCTCGGCTTGCCCGGTCTCCGAGGCCGAGAAGCGCGAGACCGTGACACCTTGGGCGAAGATGTCGCTCGTGCACCTCGGCCGCAGCGGCCAGGTCGCCCTGTCCCAGCAGGGCGCGCAGAAGGCCCTCGAGGCGTGCACGGGCTGCGGCGCGTGCACCGAGCAGTGCGCCCACGGCAACCCCGTCACCGAGACGCTGTTTTCGGCGCGGGCGCTGGCCGAGACGCCGCGCAGCCGCGCCTATGCCGAAGCCTTCAAGAAGACCGGCGATGTCAAGGAGCGCGACCACGCCCGCGTAGCCGACGGCTTCCTGAAGAGCCGCGCGGCCTCGGTGGCCTACTTCCCCGGCTGCGCGCGCAGCGGCCACGACGGCCGCGCCGCGATCGAAAAAGACCTGCGCGCCCTGGGCCTCGCGTTCGGTCACGATGTGCCGGTGACCGACCACCGCGTGGGCGCGCAGTGCTGCGGCTACCCGGTCTACGCCGACGGCAACGTCGACCTCGTCGAAGAGAACCTGCTGAAGATGGCCGAGGTGTTCGCCGGCCACGAGCTGGTGGTCACCCCCGATCCGGGCTGCGCTTACCTGTTCACGACCGTGCGCGAGGCGCTGCTCGGCCGCTCCCGCGGGGCGCGCTCGTTCCCGCAGGTCGTTCCGCTCGTCGAGGCGCTGGCCACCCGCGCCGACCGCTTCGCCGGCGCCGCCCGCGACGTCGTCGTGCGCTATCACGACCCCTGCTACCTTGCGCGCCGCGGCCGCACCTTCGACGCGCCACGTCGTCTGCTCGGGGTCGCCACCGGCCGACCACCCCTCGAGTTCGTCCGCCACCACGACGACGCCGACTGCGCCGGCGGCGGCGGGCTGTACCCGGTAAGCAACCCCGAGGGCAGCAAGGAGATGGCGCGCCGCCGCGCCAGCGTCGCGGGTCAGGGCCCCGCCCCTTGCGACGTCGTCGTCACCGCCTGCCCGTCGGCGCGCCGCAAC
>VGSZ01000044.1 GCA_016874845.1 Deltaproteobacteria bacterium | reverse complement strand
GACGCGTCCTGCGGGAAGTCGAAGGACGCCCCGCTGCCGCCGGCGAAGACGACGACGTCGTACCGGCCGGCGTTGCCGACGACGTCGGCGAGCTTCGTCGTCGTCGTCAGCAGCGCGGCCCGCGTCGGATCGGCGAGGAAGTCGCGGCCCAATTGGAAATCCTTCGCCATCCCCGCGGGGTTCCGCGGATCCGACTTCGGGTCCATCGGCGCCGCGCCGCCCTTGATGCTCGCCACGTCCACGGCGACGCCGGCGGCCAGGAGTTCCACAATTGGAACAATGGCCTCCTGCGCCACGAAGCCCGTGGGAGCCTTCGTCGTCGGGAACGCGGCGGTGCTCGTGAGCACGACGAGCGCCCGCCGTGACGACGACGGCGACGCCGCGTCGGGCGCCGCCGTCGGGGCTGCGCCGACGGCGAGGGCCAGCAGCGCCGGCAGCACCACACTCACGACGCGCCACCGGCCTTTTGAAACGCCCAGCCGGCGTTCAGCGCGGCAGGACGGTCAGCCTCGTGGGGCTCGGCGGTGATCTTCGAGCCCTTGCCGAACAGCAAGGTCGTGCCCGACACCTTGTAGAGGTCGAGGTTCACGCCGCCTTGCGGCACCGCGAAGCCCTGGCACTGCTTACCCATGACGTCGACCTCGGCATTCGCGGCCCAGTCGGTCTTCTCGCAGTACCCCCAGCCCGACCACTTCGTCGCCTGCTCCTCGGTGAGCGCCGTCGCGCGGAACGAGTCGAAGTGCACGTCGATCTTCGTCGCGCCGTCGGCGCCGGCGCCGGTGATGGTGGAGTGGCCCGACCACGTGTTGACGGCGACGGGAGTCGCGCAGGCGTCGTCGGCGTACGCGGTGTACGTGCCCTTCAGCGAGAGTCCGGCGTACTCGATGGTCGTGATCGACTTGTTGCCGCAGGCGGTCTTCCACGTTCCGTTCAGGTCGGAGCCGTCGGCGGCGGGCGCCGCCGGCGTCGTCGCGCACGCGCTCATCAGGGTCGCCAGCAGAACGAGATTCGTCGGCAGAGTGATCTTCATTGCTGCCTCGTGGTGAACGAACAGACGAAGGCAGATGCGTTGCGCCTGACCGAGATCGTCGGCGTATCATGAAGAGGGACCGCCCCGCGAACCAGCGGAACGGCCCCGGTGACGTCGGAGCAGAACGCGCGACGTTCGGGCATGCATTGTCGCGTGAACACCGTCAACTCGTTGAACGTCGTCGGGCGGGCGTCCTCCGTCAAGTCCATGCCGATCGGCGCGTTGGTGCCGAACAGCAGCGAGTCGCTCGTGATCTTGTAGATGTCCAGGCTCTCGCCGCCGACGGGAATGGCGAATCCCTGGCAGGGCGCGCCGAGGATGTCCTTCTCGACTCCCGACGCCCAGTCGGTGACCCCGCAGTAGCTGTAGTTGTTGTTGTTCGTCGCGTTGTCCGCGGTCAGCGGCGTCGACGTGAACGTCGCGTACGCGATGTCGATCTTCGTCTCGCCGCTCGCCGTCGTGCCGGGGATCGTCGAGGTACCCGTCCAGTGGCTGGTGTGGATCGCGCTCGTGCAGGCCGCGTCGCTGAACTCGTCGTAGTTGCCCGACAGCGCGAGGGCCTTCTGCATACAGAACCTCGAGTGTGTGTCCGGTCAGGCCACAGCGCCGACGACGCTGCAGGAGGAGGCACAGTAGGCGCAGCGCTGCACCGATGGCCGCTGTGGGACAGGCGCAGAGGCGCAACACGGCGTTCGAAAATCGGAACGACCGCGGAGAGCGCGCGTACGACGCTGGTCGTCATCGGGCTGGTCCACGGCGGCGGGGCCGCGGGCGGGCGCTGCTTGTCAGCGTCTGTGGCGCAGGCGACGCTGTCGTGATGAAGAGTCGTTCACGCGGGTCACAGCGCACGGTGTCCGCGGGCGCGACCCACGCCGAGCACATCGCGTCGCTGCTGCACGTCGTCGACCACGGCGGCCTGTCGTCGGCCGCCCGGGCGCTGCGGGTGCCGAAGTCGACGTTGTCGCGTCACCTTGCCCAATTCGAAGACGCGCTTCGCTCGCCGGTGGTCGTCCGTGGCCAGCGCGAGCTGGTCCTGACCGACGTCGGCACCCAGCTGGTCGCCGAGTCGCGCGGTCCGCTGGGCGCCCTCGACGAGGCGCTCGGCAACGCCGCGGCGCACGTCACGGGGCCACGCCGGTTCGTGCGGATGACGGCGCCCTTCGACTACGGCGTCGTTGTCAGCGGGGTGGTGCTCGACCTGTTGAAGGCGCACCCCGAGATCGACGTCGACCTGCAGCTGACCGACGCCGTCACCGACGTGCGACGCGATCGCATCGATCTGGCCGTGCGCGTGGGGCCGATCCACGACGATTCGCTGATCGCGCGCCCGCTGGGGCACATCCACGGCGTCCTGGTCGCGAGCCCGGCGTTCGTCGACGCCCACAAGGTGCTGCTGACGGCGTCATCTCCGGCGTGCCTGTCGGGCATCCCGTGCGCGGCGTTCACGAGTCCGCCGTTCTCGAACGCGTGGATGCTGCACGCTGACGCCGAACCACCGGTCGAGGTCACGGTCTCCGGTCGCTTCTTTGCGACGTCGCTGCCCGCCGTGCGCGCGGCCGCCGTCGCTGGCTTCGGCGTCGCGCGGCTGCCGCTGTACATGGCCCGGGACGAGATCGCCGCCGGCCGCTTGCAGGTCGTCCTGCCCGGATGGGCGACGCCGGCGCGGCCGGTCCAGCTCGTCTCTCCGAAGACGCGCCACCCCTCGCCGCGCGTCCGCACCGTGGTCGCCTACCTGCTCGAGCGCGCCCGCGAACGACGTTTCGATGGCCAACAGGCTGTGGTCAAAACGCCCTTTGCGTTTCACCACAGCCTGTTGTTCCTCTGGAGGGTCTGTTGCCAGACCCTCTCTCCATTGAGCGAAGCTCGATGGAGCCTCCCTCCCAAGAACGCAGCCCTCGGCGAAAACGGCCGTCGACCATTTTCACCGCCGACTGCTAACGCCCGCGGCGCACGTCGCCGTCAGCGCCGTCGACGAAACAGGTCGATCATCGCCGCGAACACATGGTCGGTGGCCGCGGGCTCGTAGCGGGGACCGACGTCACGAAGGAAGGCGTGGTCAGCGTCGTACAGGCGAGCCTCGAAGCGCGCGCCCGCGGCCTCGAGGGCGGCGTGGATCCTCGCGCGGCCCGCCGCCGGGATGTGCGGGTCGTGGCGGCCCCACACGAGCAGCAGCTCGCCGCGGATGTCGCCGACGCGGGCGAGCGTGTCGGCCGCGTCGCCGCCGCACTGGTCGACGTGCACGCCGGTCGGGTAACAGCACACCGTCGCCTTCACCGCGGGCTCGAGCGCGGCGCGCAGCGCGAGGTGCCCGCCGTAGCAGAAGCCCAGCGCGAACACCGCGCCGTCGTCGACGTACGGCGCGCGCACGAGCGCCGCGAGCGCCGCCTGCCGATCCTCGTCGACGGCGGCGGTCTTCGCCCGGTCCATCGCCGCGAGCGCCGCGGCGCGGTCGGCGTCGAAGTCGAACACCGTGCCCACGGGGTGCTGGCGCCCCCACGGCTCGACGCTGGCGACGACGAAGCCGTGCCCGGCGAGGCGGCGGCACACGCGCCGGTGCGCCTCGCTGTTGCCGAAGATGTCGGGGAAGCAGAGCACCAGCGGGTGGCGGCCCTCGCCCTGCGGGCGCGACAGCGCGCAGCGAACCACGCCCGCAGGACCGTCGACATCGACGAGGGTGTCGTGCACCAGCATCGCTTCAGTCCTGCCCGCTGCGGCCGGTCACGGCACCGCCCCCACGCAGTGGATCTCGATGAATTCGTTGTCGAACATCCGCGCATCGGCGATCTCCGAGACGTAGCAGCCGCTCGCCGCGCTGGCGTCGGTGGGCTGCCCACCGCCCGGCGTCGCGTCACCGTCGGCGGCCTGCGTCCACGAGGCGGTGTCGGCCGCCGGCCCCACCGGGCTCGTGCGCGCGATCGACCTGTTGGCCACCGCGCCCCGCGTGGGTCCGTCGATGACGGCGCCGTCGCCGCGCACCAGCGCGAACGTGCGCTGGTCGGCGTTCACGATCACCGTGTCGCCCGCCTGCCAATACACGACGCCGTCGGCCAGCGTCGTGCGCCAGAACGCCTCGAAGGTCGCCTGATCGGAGTTGCGACCAACGACGACGTAGCCGCCCACCGGCACCACGGTGCCCGCGGGGAACGTAAACTCGCTGCTGTTGTCGATGCGCCGCAGCTTGAAGCCCGACAGGTCGATGTCGGTGGGCGCCTCGCGCACGGTCACGGCGATGTCCACCGCGGCGTCCAGCGTCGCCGTGATCGTCGCGCTCCCAGCGCCGACGGCGGTGACGACGAAGTCGACGCTCACGGCGTTGGCGGCGACGGCGACGGTGGCCGGCACGGAGACGGCGGCCGCGCTCGACGACAGCACCACGGTGGCACCGCTCTCGGGGGCCGGGATCGACAGCGTCAGCGTGACGGTCTGGGTGCCCCCCGGAAACAGCGTGACCGACGACGGCGTCGCTGCCGTCACCGCCGTCGGCGCGTCGGCGGCCAGCACCACGACGGCGGCGTCGGCGGTGCGGTCGTTCAGGGTCGCGCGCAGCGTCGCGGTGCCGGCGACCACCCCGGTGACGGCGATGGCGGCGGCGGCGCTGCCGGCGGGGACGACGACGGAGCCCGCCGCGGTGAACACGGTCGGGTCGAGGCTCTGCAGCGTGACCACGGTGTCGGTGTCGGCGATGCGGCTCAGGTGCACGCGGATCGTGCCGCCGAGGCCTTCGCCCGTCTGCCCGACGCGCACGTAACCGCCGTCGACGCCGTCGAGGGCGACGGGGCCGGCGATCACGTCGGCGGCGTCGCGCGGCAGCAGCTTCATCACGCTGTTGCGCCACGACAGCGGGCCGCGCAGCGCGTCGTAGCGCTGGCCGGCGCTGTCGGGCTGCGGCGTGATCAGGAAGATGTTGTCGTCGACGCGCAGCCCGCCCTGCAGCGCGAACTCGTTACGCACCGGCGCGGTGTCGCCGGCGCCCGCCGGCGGCGCCGGGTCGGCGACGACGGCGTCGTTCACCTGCACCAGGCAGCCCTCGAGCGGCGCGCGCGCGCCGTCGGCGATGGCGGCGGCGATCACGGCCTCGCCGGTCAGGACGACGGGCGCGATGGTGCCGGTGCCCGTCGCAGTGAACGTCGCCGCGCCCAGCTGCCGCTGGCCGAAGAATTCCTGCGCGGTGCCGTCGACGGCGACCTTCTGGCCGACGGTGGGCTTGGCGGCGGTGGTGCCGACGAAGGTGAACACGCACGAGTCGTCGACGCCGGCGAAGGTGCCCGCCGAGGGATCGTGCTGCGCGAAGAAGCCGTTGCCGGTCACCGCGGTGACGACGAGGTCGGCGACGCGCACCCGCGACGGGGGCGTCGACAGCGTCGCGTCGGTCTTCACGTCGTACACCGAGGCCGGGCAGCCGGCGCCGTCGGCGTTCGCGAACGTCGGGCAGCGGTCACAGGCGTCGCCCGCGCCGTCGTCGTCGGTGTCGGTCTGGTCGGCGTTCGCCACCGTCGGGCAGTTGTCGGTGGCGCTCGGGACGCCGTCGTCGTCGCACGCCGCGTTGCGCTCGTTGGCCTCGCTCGGGCACGCGTCGCAGGCGTCGCCGATCGCGTCGCCGTCGCCGTCCTCCTGGCCCGGGTTCGCATCGGTGGGGCAGTTGTCTTCGGGGATCGACACGCCGTCACCGTCGCCGTCGGCGTCGAGCGGCGAGGCGTCGCAGGCGTCGCCCTGCCCGTCGCCGTCGCTGTCGCCCTGGCGGCCGCCGTCGACGGGGCGGATCGGGTTGAAGACGCGCGGGCAGCTGTCGTCGGCGTCGGCGATGCTGTCGCCGTCGGCGTCGCCGGCCTCGGGGACGCCCGTGTACAGCGTGCTGCCCGCGATGAGGTCGCTGCTCTCGACGCGGCGCGGGACGCAGGTGGGCTCGCCCGGCGGCGTCTCGCCGGCGCAGCTGTCGAGCAGGTAGAAGTCGGGCTCGGCGGCCTGCAGCGACGCCAGCGACGAGCCGGTCTCGCGGCTGACGCACACGCGCTTGGTCGCCCCGCAGACGTCGAGGGTGTCGCAGGTTGGATCGAGGGCGGCGACGACGGCGGCGTCGCCGGTGAGCGGCTTGCCGTCCTTCAGCACGAGCGCCACCGCGCCCGAGTCGCCGGCCACCACCGACGAGAACGGGCCGCCGTTGGCGGCGAAGATCGCGAGGTCGGCGCGCTTGCCGACGGCGAGGGCGCCGAGCTTCGCGTCGGCGCCGAGCGCCCGCGCGCCGTTGATGGTCACCATGCGCCACAGCTCTTCGCGGCTGAAGGCGTTGCCGAAGTTGCGCTCGTTCAGATCGAGCGCGCACTGCAGCTCGCGCAGCACGTTCATCGAGCCCGACAGCATCCAGTCGGTGCCGAGGGCGATGTTGACGCCGAGCGACTTCATCAGCGTCACCGGCGCGGTGTCGCCGTACAGCGAGATGTTGCTGCGGGGCGACCAGATGACGCTGGCGCCGCGCTCGGCGATCACGGCGACGTCCTGCGGCGTCAGGCCCACGGCGTGGATGATCGCGTTGCCGGCGTCGACGACGTCGCGGCCGCCGTCCGCCGACGACGTCAGGCAGGTGAACTCGTTGCGCGCGGCCTGGTCGATGCCCTCGGAGATGTGCGGCGCGTAGACGGCGGCATCGGGGCGCGCCTTGACGTCGGGGTAGGCGCAGCCCGACTCGAGTTGGGCGCCGCCGTTGTCGCCGAGCGGGAACGTCTCGTAGTCGACGGCGTCGATGCCGAGAGCGCTGGCGTCGCCGCTGGCGTCGAGGTTGCGGATGACGCCGCCGCCCGCCTGCGAGAAGCCGCCCGAGGCGATGGTCGCCGTCGCGCCGCCGAGCGCGAAGCGCAGCTCACCCAGCGCCAGCGCCGTGCGCGAGTTGTTCGACTGGCCCTGCGGGATCGACGGGTGACCGCGCTTGCCCTTGCGCCAGTCGTGGCGGTGCTCCCAGCGCAGGTCGGCCGGCGCCGGGTACGGGCCGCGATCCATCCAGCCGGCGTGGTCGTGGCCGTTGATGAGGCCCGGCGACACCGACGCGTCGCCGCAGGCGATCGCCGTCTGGCTGCCCGCCGCGCAGCCGCAGCCCACGCACGTGATCGCGCCGTCGGCGTCGAAGGCCACCGCGCCGCTCTCGTAGACGCGCCCGGGCGTCAGGATCGTGCCGAACACGATGGTGCCGCCGCTGCCCGGCGTCACCGTGCAGACGTCGCTGCCCGCCGGCTGCGGCACCGAGCCGCCGCAGGCCTCGACGGCGAACGTGCCCTCGACGGGATCGCCCTCGCCCTCGCCTTCTCCCTCGCCCTCGCCTTCTCCCTCGCCTTCTCCCTCTCCCTCACCCTCGCCCTCACCCTCGCCGCCGCCATCGGGAGCAGGGGGCGTCGGGCAACCGACCCACAGGGCGGCGCTGGCGAGCACGAGGGCGACACGACGAAGAGAGCAGAGTCGACGCATGCCGGACGCTTACCAGACGAAAGCGAAGCCGGAAGCCCGACCGACGACGGATCGGCGCGGAAACGACGGGCTGACAGCGGCAGACGCGTCGCGTCAGCGGCGCACGCAGGCCGAGCGGAAGCGGCCCTGATCGTCGACGACGACGCGGGTGCGGTGGGCCCACACGGGTGCATCGACTTCGTGGCGCGGGTCGCCCGGCAGGGCCAGCACCAGACGGCCGTCCTCGTCGCCGACGACGGGGCGGATGGCCACGTGCGGCCAGCGCGCGGCGCGCACCGCGTCGATGCTGGCGTGGGCGGCGAGTTCCTCGAGCGTCACCAGCGTCGGCGGCGCGAGCCGGATCGTGCCGGCCGCGTAGGCGTCGAGCGCGCCGCGCGGGGTGAACCACGCGCCCTCGGTGACCTCGTGGCCGTCGACGCCGGCGTCGTGGCGCTGCAGCGGGGGCACGACGGCGAAGAAGAAGCGGGTGTCGAAGCGCTTCGGCTCGACGTCGGGCGTGATCCACCAGGCGATGGGCACGAGCGCCTCGACGTCGGGCACGAGCCCGGCGGCGCGCAGGGCGTGGCCAAACGGCTCGCCGGCGGCGCTGCGGGCGGCCACGGCGTCCAGCGGCGCGCGCGTCGACAACGGCAGGCCGCTCTCGGGGCGCGCGAGCAGCACGCCGCACTCCTCCCACGTCTCGCGGATGGCGGCGACCGCGAAGCGATCGACGTCGACGCCGAAGGCAGCGTCGTCGTCGTCGACGCGCCCGCCAGGGAAGACGTGGGCGTCGGCCATGAAGCCGCTCTTGCCGTGGCGCTTCACCAGATAGACCTCGAAGCCGCCCTGCCCCAGGTCGGCGACGACGCGGGCGACGACGACGGTGGCGGCAGGGAGAGCGGGCGGCGGGCTCATGTCTGGAATCGTGCTGCGCTTGAGCGCTCCTGCCAAGCCGTGCTCGGATCGAGCATGACGTAGCGCGCCGAGCCCCCCCGCCATCCTCATCCTCATCGACGGCGCAGACGCTGGGCGGCGCTTCGCGGTTGCCTCTGGTGAGCTGCGGATGTTCTGGCGCGCCCCAGGGGTGACCGGCGCCCAGGTCGTCGAGCGCCCGGCGTCGCTGCGCCTCGAGGGCGAGGACCACCGGCGGATCGCCGAGCACGCGACCCGGCGAACGCCGCCCTCATTGCGGAACGCTCCAGGGGACGTGGCGGGCTACGCGCGGGGCGGCGACATCGAGCTTGTCGACGACGCCGTCAGCAAGATTCACGCCGCCCTCTTCGGCGATGACGCCGGCCGCTTCCTCGTCGACGTCGACAGCAAGAACGGCGCGTGGCTGAACGGCGACCGGGTCTTCGAGGCCGTGCTCTTGGTCGGCGACCTGGTCCGCGTCGGCGAGCCGCGCCTGCAGGTGCGCCTGCCGGACCAGGGCGGCTGACGGCGCCGGAGGCCGGCTGGCTGACGTGCATCGCCGTGGCCTGCCGGGACTGCGTCAGCTCGCCGTCGGTCGCGTACAGCCCCCGCAGCTCGAGCTGCCCGTCGCTGAGACTGCCGGTGACTTCGTTGTAGAAGGCTCCCTCAACTCGGATCGCGCACAGCCCGCGGTCGTTGAGTGGCAGCGAGAAGTCGCCAAGGCCGCGCGTCTCGGAGGCGATGACCTGCCCCCTCGAGCGCAGCTGCTCGTCGAGCGCGATGACGCCGATGCGCGTCGGCGCGATGGATGGCCCCTTCTGGAACGCGCCCTCGAGCACGACCCGCTCGGGCACCTCACTGTCGGAGATGCAGAAGCCGGGGGGGCCGACGCAGGTGTCGCTGTCTTGGCACGGGTGGCCCTTGTCGATGTCGCGCTTCAGCCGCAGGTCGACCGGCTCGAAGACGCACGCCGGCAGAACGCACGCCGGCAGAACGCATGCGACCACCAGCGCTGGCGCGCGAAGATTCGACAGCAGCGACATCGGCTCACTCCCAGAAGGAAGGCGACGCCACGGCGACGCCAGCGCCGGCGACGACGAGCACTCCGCCGCCGGCGAACAGCAGGTGGGTGAGACCGGGCCTGCAGATCGCGCTGCTCGATGGCGGCGATGGCGGCGTGCTGGAACGCATCGGAGACCCGCCCCTGAGCGTCGGCCTGCTCCGCGCCGCTGCCGACCAGCGCGCCACCGCCGAGCACGAGCGCGCCGACGAACGCCGCGCTGTCGCCGTCGTTGAGCAGCCAGTGTCCGGCGCTGAGACCGGCGCTGAGACCGGCGCTGAGACCGGCGCTGAAACCGGCGCTGAGACCGGACGCAATCGCCGGGGCCGCGATGTCCGTGGTGCCCGGGCTCGTCGGTCCGGGGGCGGTCGACGACCTCGGCGCGGCCTCGAGATCCATCATCAGCAGCTTCGGGCGCTCCCGCGGGCCGCGCTCGCGCTCGGCAACGGCGAGCAGCGTCGCGACCGCCGCGTCGATGTGAGCGAGCACGGCGTCCATCGACGGCTCAGCGGCGACAACGCGCCCCGACAAGCTCGCGCTCTTCCGGTCGTACAGGTTCAACATCAGCACGATCTTCGTGCCGGGCGTGGCCAGCTTGCCCGAAGGCGACGAAGCGCGCGCCCATCGCCCCGGCGCACTCGACAAGATACGACGTCGACTCGGCGCCGCAGCCGGCGCGCTGTTTTTGCGCCTCAAGGTCGATGGCGCGGCGAAGCTCGGCTCTCGAGATGACGTCGAACGCCGTGTGCTTCGCCGCGGTGACGGTCGCCACGTCGCCGAGCGCGCACGCCATCGCGGCGTCGATGACCGGCGGCACCGCCGCGCGCACATCGCGGCCCACGAGCATCAGCAAGACGGCGCCGCCCGCGAGCAGCGCCTTCAACGCGATCAACACTCGAAGTGACCCCAGCGGGCCAACAATGTTGCCTCAACGGCGACTCGCAAGGCTCCCACCCGCCGCAAGGAACTCGTGTGACCGCTCGGTTCACGAAGCTCGTTCGTTGGTCGTTCGTCGTCGACAACCGCGCGGCGCGCCGAGCGTCACTGCGTCACCGCCGGCACCTCGACCCGGCCCGTGTTGCCGAAGGCGTCGACGATGTCGACGACGAGCGCGCCCGACCCGACGCCCGGCACGCGGGCGAGGGTCGCCGGGTCGCCGTCGACGACCTCTTCGACGACGGTCGCAGCGACAGCGTCGATGCCGTCCCCGGTGACGCGCACGCCCGACGCCGGCAGCGCCGACGACGGCAGCGCCGACGACGGTAGGGGCGCCAGGCGACCGCTCATCACGCGCGGATCGATGAGCCGCAGGCGCCCCTGAAGGCCGCGGTCGTTCAACGTCGGCTCGTCGGTGGCGAGGCCCACGCGCACGACGAGGTCGTCGCCGTCGCGGACGGCGGTGACGTCAAGAGGCGCCGGGTCCACGGTGAACGGCGGCGTGTCGAACGCGTACGGGACGACGACGCCAGCGCGCTGGACCTGCCCGGTCACGGCGAGGTGGTAGCTCCCGGCGGGCAGGTCCCACGGCAGCTCGAGCGTCATGGTCCAGCGCCACGCCGGGCCATCGCCGTCGTCGACGCGGGCGACGGACACCGGGAACAGCGCGTGCGCTGTCGAGAACGGGCGCCCCGACGGCAGCAGCACCGGCGCGCCGTCGTCGCGCAGCAGCGTGGCCTGCGGCCCCTGCCCCTCGACGGCGACGTCGCCTCCCTCGAATGTGAGCGGCGTCGGGGTGCGACGCGCGAGGCTCGCCGGCAGCGACACGACAATGGCGCCGGCGCGCTCCACCGGCGTGTCGTCGACGGGTATCGGCGGCTTGACGTCGGGCGAGTAGACGGCGGGCGCCGCCTCTTTCGACGCCGGCGCGTCGTCGTTCAAGCGCTGCCAGGCGACGACGGCCTCGCGGATCAACGCGTCGCCACCCTTGTCGCCGAAGATGGACGTGTCGGCCTCGTAGCCGCCGCGCAGCGGTGAGAACGCAAACGGCGGGTACGACGACGGCGGCGGCCCGGTGTAGCCCGGCCACGGCGGCGACGGCTCGTTCAGCGTCGTCGGCAGCAGGTACATCAGGTGGTCGTTGGCGAAGCCGAGCAGGAACGACCGCGACGGGTCGACGCCGGCCTGCCGCTGCAGCGCCGCCGCGATGCCCCAACCGAGCTCCATCGTCAGCTCGCCAGGCAGCGTGACGACGGCGAGGCCGTCGAGGTCGAGCGCCGAGATCTGCGCGCGCTGGAACACGCTCGGCGGGTGGTTGAACAGGAACGTGTGGAACGAGATCCCGCAGGTCATCTCGTCGGTGCCGAGGTGGCCGGCGTAGGGCGCGCCGTCGTCGTCATAGTCGCGCGTGAAGCAGTTGAGCCCTCCATAGGTGACGTCGCCGCCAAACGGCGGCTGGCCGCCGTTGGTCCACTCGCCGGGCGCATAGCCCACGGTCTCGTTGGTCATCGCGAAGCGGTGGGCGCGTCCCCGCACGACGACGTCGGCCTTCGTCGGCAGCGACAGCAACGTCGGCAGCATGCGCTCGGCGTAGACGTGGCCGGTCTGCGCGAAGCCATGCGGCACGGCGAAACCGCGACCGCCCGCCGACGGGGCCATGCTGCCGCCGGCGCCGTTGACGAACAGCACCGGCACGACGCGGTTCGCGACGGGATACAGCGCCGCCTCGAGACCGTCCTCGACGCCGCCAGCCACCTCGTTGGTCGCCCAGTTGCTGCTGTTGTCGGTGGCGTGGATGCCGAACCCGGTGATCACGAACAGCGGCACGCCGGCCTCGTCGTCGACCCGCACCAGCAGCGCGCGGTTGTCGTCGAAGGGCGGGCTCGCGTCGCGGCGGTCGTGGGCGATCGCATCGTCCGTGTCGTACGCCTCGACAACGGTGGCGCCAAGGCGCGCGGGCTGTGCGGCGTCGATGGCGGAGAGCGCGGCGGCGACGCTGCTTTTGACGATGCGGTCGAAGACGTCCTGGCGGAAGGTGCCGATGCCAAAGGGCCCGAGCACCGCCTCGCTCTCGCCGAGCAGCGGCAGGAAGCGCGCCGGGCCCGAGTGCGTGTGCGTGCCGGTGACGACGAGAGCGTCGCGCCAGTCGTCGCCGGTCTGCTCCTGCAGGGCCTGCGCGATGGCCTCGGTCATCGCCGCCGTCGGGAAGATGATCGGCAGCCGCACGAACAGCACGCGCCCGTCGCCGGCGTCGAGCAAGGCCGCCCGCGCCCACAGGCCCTCGAGCCGGCCCACCGCCGGCTCCATGCCGTCGGCCCAGGCGCCGTCACCGGGGCCGGCGCGCGACGAGAACCCGCCCAACGACGTCGACAGCGGCACGTCGAGCAGCGCCTCGCCGACGCCGGCGACCAGCGGCGCGTGGGCGGCCTTCGGCGTCCCCGCCGGACGACGGCGCAGACCGGGCACGCAGTGGCCGAAGTCGGTGCACAGAGCGTCGCCGCTGCACTGGTCGTCGGTCTCGCAGGCGACGCGGCAGGTGAAATCCAGCGACGTCGGCGATGGGCTCTCGCAGATCGCGGTGCGGCCGAGGCCCGCCTCGAACTGCTCGAGCTCATCGCGGCAGAACGGCCAGTCGTCGACGCCGCGACACGGCGGTGCGTCGACGCAGGCGCCGGCGGCGCACAGCCGCCCCTCGCCGCACTCGTCGATGGTGATGCAACCGGGTCCCGTCGGCGGCACGACCTCACGGGCGCAGCCCTCGCCGACGCTCGCGGCCACGGCGACCACAGCGCTGAAGAAGAGGAACGGGCGCGGCAACGAGATCCGAAGGGCGTGCATGCGCGCGTTGTGCCCTGCCGTATCGGCAGTGCCAACGGCGTCGCGTCGGCGCACCGGTCGGCGCCGGCGCTTGAAGAGGAAGGCGCCCTCGTGGGCGCCTTTCTCAGTCCGCTCGTCGCCGGCCAGAGGCTCAGAAGTTCTCGTGAGCGAGCGACTCGTCGAGTCGCGGGTCGCCGATGCAGACGACGGCGTTCTTCTTCATCAGGAACGCGAAGGCCGCAAGGAACAGCCCGACGATGCCGATGAACGCCGTGACGTCGGTGAGCGCAACCGACAGGTGTGGGGCGTGACCGACGGCGGCGACGGCCTCGCCGGCGGCGCCGTGGGCCGCGCCGGCGGGCGGACCGTGGTGGGCGCCGGCGTTGGGAATCACGATCCAGAAGATGTCCAGCGTGTGCACAGTGATCAGCCAGATGGCGCCGATGGCCAGCCCCACCCGGCTGCGCTTCACGTGCCGCGAGACCAGGAACAGGAACGGGATGAAGAAGTGAATCAATGGCATTGCCAACGACAGCTTGTCCCACCCGCCTTCCATGCGAACCATGAAGTACTCGGTCTCCTCGGGGATGTTGGCGTACCAGATGAGCATGAACTGGCTGAAGGTGATGTAGGCCCAGAACACCGTGTGGCCGAACATGAACTTGCCGATGTCGTGGAAGTGCTCGGTGGTGATGGCAGTCTTGAGCATCCCGCCCTTCTGCAGCGCCATCGCGGCCAGCGCGAGGAACGAGTAGAAGCCCACCATCGAGCCCGCGAAGTAGTACACGCCGAAAATCGTCGAGTACCAGTGCGGCTGCAGCGACATCAGCCAATCAACTGCCGCGAAGGACTGCGATAAAGCGTACAGGAAGATGCCGCCGGCCGAGAGGCTCCAAAGGCTTAGCGTCACCGTGTTGCGCTTCTCCTTGTCCTCGACGAGGGCGTCCTGCGCCGTCGACCGCTTGCGCAGCACGTACGACAGCCCGACCCAGACGGCGAAGAAGATCGCTGCGCGGAGCACGAACTTCGCCATCGAGTGGTTGCCAAGGTCGGCGCCCAGCCACCAACGCTTCGCCTCGAGGATCTTGTCGCTCTCGTGCGACCACGGGTACAGGTGGCCGAACCCGAGCAGGATGGGCAGGAACAACAGCACGAACAGTGGCAGCGTCGCGGCGCTGTTCTCGGCGATTCGGCGCACCACGGCCGACCAGCCGGCGCGGGCGACGTGCTGGATCAGCACGAAGATCAGGCTGCCCAGCGCGACCGACAACACGGTCATGTACGCGAACAGGTAGCTGAAGAACGCGCGTTCCTTGTGCTCGCCAAACATCATGCCGATGGTGGCGAGGGTACCGAGCGCGCCGACGCCGCCGGCGATCACGGGGAGCTTCGCCCACAGGCTCGTCGCCGGGACTGTGATGTCGGTGGGCCTCTCGATGACCTTGCTGCTCACGACGTCCTCCGGCTCACTGAATTGTCTTGATGTAGGCGATCAGGCTGGCGATCTCGTCGTCCGACAGCGGGATCACGGGCATGGCCGGCGGGTAGTCGGCGACGATCTTCGCCGTCGGCGCCTTGATTGACTCGATGAGGTACGCGTCGTCGGCGACGACGTCGCCCTTGTCGGTCTTCTCGGTGCGGCCGACCAGGCCCTTCATGCTCGGGCCCACCAGGCGCGAGCCGTCGAGGCTGTGGCAGCCAGCGCAGGCCTTCAGCTTGAACAGCGACTCGCCCTTTTTCTCGGGCGGATCGTTCGCCGCCGCCAGCACGATGGCCTGGCCGCCCACGGTCACCGACGGGTCCTGACCCATCTGCCACTTGCGGACATGCAGCGCGATGGCCCAGCGGTCATCCTCAGGGATCTGACCGGCATAGCTGCCCATGTTTCCCTGGTTCACGCCGTTCTTGATCGCCTGGTAGATCTGGCCGATCGGCATCGTCTTCAGGCGCGCGTCGGTAAATGCCGGCGGCGGCACCTGCAGCTTCGCCCCCGAGGGCCCAGCGCCAATCGCCGCCGGCCCCTTGCCGTCGTGGTTCGCGCCGTGGCACGGCGCGCAGTAGATGCCGTAGCGCTCGGCGCCGCGGGCCAGCAGCGCCGCGTCGTCGAACGTCATGCCCTCGGGCTGCGTCGTCGCCGGCGTGCCGTCGGGGCCGATTCCCTCGCTGCGCACATCGTCGGCCTGCAGGTACCCCTGCGCCACGGTCCCCGCCGGCGGCGTGCGCATCATGCGCCCGTCAGCGAAGAAGGTGCTGGCCCGGTACGCCTTGCCCTTCTCCTGGGTGTCCATGTTGGGGTTCAGGTGCACCGGCGGCTTTTCGGACTCCCAGCCGCGGCAGCCCGCGCCGGCAACGCCGACGACCGCGACCGCAGACAGAAGAAGGGCGATGGTCTTCTTCATGATCAGTCCCCAAGCTCTTCGATGTGGCTGGCGCCGGTGCCCTTCAGCAGCGCGCGCGTCTTGTCGGCGTCGAACCGCGCGTCCTTCGCCTCGATGAGGATGAAGAACTTGTCGTCGGTGACGCGCTCGAACGCCTTCGACTGGAAGGCCGGGTGGTGGTACTGCGGCAGACGGTTCAGGAACCAGTTACCAAAGAAAACCGTCAGGCAGCTGGACAATACCGTAAACTCATACCACACCGGAACGTAGGCGGGGATCGACAGCAGCGGCTTGCCGGCGAGGATGAACGGGTAGTCGCTCTGCATCGACCAGATCTCGAACGAGAGCGCGAAGATGCTGCCGCAGATGCCGATGACGAGCACGTACCAGGGCAGCGTCGACGGCGGCGCCCCCATGGCCTTGTCGAGCCCATGCACCGGGAACGGCGTGCAGGCGTCCCACTTCTTGTAGCCGGCGTCGCGGACCTTCTCGCAGGCCTTGTAGATCTCGCGCGGCGATTCGTACTGGGCCAGCAGGCCCCAGGTCTTGGGCGTCGTTGTCGACATGGCTCAGTGACCTCCCGCCGTCGCGGCGTCGTGGTGGCCGTGGCCGTGGTCCTCACCGAAGTGCGGGTCGGCCTCGGGCATCACCGACTTCACCTCGGCGATCGCAATGACCGGGAAGAAGCGGATGAACAGCAGGAACAGAGTGAAGAACAGGCCGAACGTGCCGATCAGGAAGAACCACTCGGTCTGTGGCACGAAGTAGTCCCACGACGACACCAGCGAGTCGCGGTGCAGCGACGTGATCGTGATAACGAAGCGCTCGAACCACATGCCGACGTTCACGAAGGCGGCGACGATCCAGGACAGCGTCAGGTTCGTGCGCAGCTTTTTGAACCAGAACAGCTGCGGCGCCGCGACGTTGCAGCCGATCATGATCCAATAGGACCACCAGTACGGGCCGAACGCGCGGTTGATGAACGTGAAGCCCTCGTACTCGTTGCCGGAGTAGGCGGCGACGAAGAACTCCATGCCGTACGCGTAGCCGACGAGGCTGCCGGTAAGCAGGATGATCTTGTTCATGTTCTCGATGTGCCGGACGGTGACCAGGTCCTTCAGACCGAGCCACGCGCGCGCCGGGATGATCAGGTTCTGCACCATCGCGAAGCCACCGAAGACGGCGCCAGCGACGAAGTACGGCGGGAAGATCGTCGTGTGCCAGCCCGCCAGTTGCGACACCGCGAAGTCGAACGACACGATGGTGTGCACCGACAGCACCAGCGGCATCGAGAACGCCGCGAGCAGCTGATACGCCTTCTCGTAGGTAACCCAGTGGCGCATCGAGCCACGCCAGCCGAGCGACAGCGTTCCGTAGAAAAGCAGGCGCCAGCGCGTCTTGGCGCGGTCGCGCAGCGTCGCGAAGTCGGGGACGAGGCCCGTGTACCAGAAGAGCAGCGACACGGTGAAGTACGTGTTGACGGCGAAGACGTCCCACTCGAGCGGCGAGCGGAAGTTCACCCACAGCCCCATCTGGTTCGGGATCGGGAACAACCAGTAGTCGAGCCAGATACGACCGGTGTGCAGCACGACGCACGAGCCGGCGCAGACGACGGCGAAGATCGTCATCGCCTCGGCGTAGCGGTTCACCGACGTGCGCCACTTCTGCCGGAACAGATAGAGGATGGCGCTGATCAGCGTGCCGGCGTGGCCAATGCCGACCCAGAACACGAAGTTGACGATGTCCCACGCCCAGCCGACCGGGTTGTTGTTGCCCCACACGCCGGGGCCTTCCCAGAACAGCCACATGACGTAGCCGACGAACATTGCCATCAGCGACGCCGCCAGCAGCAGGCCGAAGACGAAGGGAGCCGGCGTCTTCAGCAGCGGCGCCTCGTTCACCGCCACCACCATCTCGGTGACCTGGTGGAACGTGAGGTTGCCGCGCACGAGGAGCTCACGCCCCTCGACCGGATCGGGGAGGATGACGTCACCGCGGACGTTCGGGTCCTGCGGCAGCGTCGGATTGTTCGAAGTCGCGATGGCGCCCATGTCAGCCCTCGAGATCCGGGTTGTTGTTCTGCAGGCGGGCCAGGTACGTCGTCCGCGGCCGAACGTTCAGCTCGGACAGCACCTCGTAGTTGCGGTCGACCTTCTTCATGGCGTGCACCTTCGACCGCTCGTCGTTGATGTTGCCAAAGGTGATCGCCTCGGTCGGGCAGGTCTGCGCGCAGGCCGGCACCACCGCTCCGTCGGGCAACTTCTTGCGGTCGCCGCCCTGACCCTTGAACGCAACCTTCGCCGCCTCGATCCGCTGCGTGCAGTACGTGCACTTCTCCATCACGCCGCGGTAGCGCACCGTGACGTTCGGGTTGCGCTGCAGCTTGTAGACCTCGAACCGCGATGGCTGGGCCCACGTACGACCGTCGAACGGCATCTCGCTGCGGTAGATGTTCCCGGTGACCGTGAAGTCCAGGTAGTTGTAGCGGCGGACCTTGTACGGGCAGTTGTTGGCGCAGTACCGCGTGCCGATGCAGCGGTTGTAGGCCATCGAGTTGATGCCCTCTTCGTCGTGCACCGTCGCCGCCACCGGGCACACCGGCTCGCACGGCGCGTTCTCGCACTGCATGCAGGTCAGCGGCTGGTGGACCGACGTCGGGTTCTCGACGTCGCCGGCGAAGTACCGGTCGATGCGCATCCAGTGCAGCTCGCGGCCGAGCAACACCTGCTTGCGTCCCACGGTGGCGACGTTGTTCTCGGCCTGGCAGGCGATGGAGCAGGCGTTGCACCCGATGCACGCCGTCAGGTCAATGACCATGCCCCACTGCTGGCCGTCGTACGTGATGTCCATCGTCGGCTGCAGCGGCATCGCCGGCCGGTGCGCTGGCGTGCCCTGAGCCACCAGGTTCGCCGGGATGTCGCCCTCGTGTGCGAACTCACTCTCGGGGGCCTTCTCGTCACCACGGCGGGGCCTCCACGGCGTCGCGCCCTGCTCCTTGTAGATCGTGAGCTTGCCCTCGCGCGCGACCGGCGAGACCTCCTTCTTGCCGTTGAAGGTCGTGCCCAGGCGACGCTCGACGGCGTCGGCCGGCATCGCCGTCGAGTCGGCGAAGCTCACCTCGTTGAACGGGTTGCCCGGCCGCGAGAAGTGGTCCTGTGTCGACGCCAGCTCGACCTGCTTGCCGGTCCTTTCGACCGTCGCCACGACGAGCTTGCCGCCATCACGCCCCAGCAGCGGGAACGCGTCGACGCCGACGCCAGCGCCGACGGCGCCGGTCTTGCGACCGTAGCCGAGGTGCAGCGACGCCGAGTTGTCCTCGAGCCCCGGCAGCACGAACGTCGGCGCCTCGATGCTGCGACCGTCGACGGCGACCTTGACGACGTCGGCCTGGTAGCCGTTGCGCTTGACGCCGCTCGTGATGCCGTTCTGCTTCGCGTACTTCGGGCTGACGACGAGCGCGTTGTCCCACGACAGCTTGGTCATGCTGTCGGGGTGCTCGATGGACCATGGGTTGTTGGCCAGACGGCCGTCCAGCACCGTGCCGAAGGTCAGCGCGATCTCGAGGCCCTTGCCGCCCGCGGGCGACAGCTTCTTCGCCGCGTCGGCCACCGCCGCGGTCAGCGGCGGCACTGGCGCCACCGCGCGGCCCCCCGGCGACGCCGGCAAGACACCGTCATGCAGAGCCTTGCGCCACACCTTGCCCGCCGCGACGCTCGTCCACGTCGCCTCGACCAGCGCCTTGTCGTCGGTCTTGCCCTCGACGAGGCCGCCAAAGAACGCGACCTCGGAGCGGGCGCCGAAGATGGGCAGGATGAGCGGCTGCACGACGGCGGCGGTGCCGTCCCACGCCGTGGCGTCGCCCCAGCTCTCGAGAAAGTGAGCGAGCGGCAGGTGCCAGTGCGACAGCGCCGCGGTCTCGTCGGCGATGAGGCCGGCGTGCACCACCGTCTTCGCCTTCTTCAGCGCCTCGCCGATCTTCAGGGCACCCGGCGCCGTGGCGACGACGTTGCAATCGACGACGAGCAGGGTCTCGATCTCGCCCTGCTCGAGGGCGTCGGCCAGCGCCGCCACCGACGACGCGAGCGACGTCCGCGCCACCGCGCCCGCCAGCGTCGACACCGTCTGCAGCTGCGTGTCGGCCGCGCCGAGCAGCGCGTTGAGCGCCATCGCGTAGGCCTGCACGGCCACCGGCTGACGCTCGCCGACCAGGATCACACCGGCGCCCTTGTTCTTCGCCAGGTCGGCCGCCACCGCTGCGACCATCTTCTCGGCTCCCGCCGGCGCCGGGCCGGTCGGCAGCTCGCCGACCACGACGCCGTGCTTGCCCGCGAGCTCGCCAGCGACCGCCTGCAGGAAGGCGCCGATCTTCGACGAGGCGAGCCGCAGCCGGTGGTCGGCGTTGGCGCCCGTCGTCGAGAACACGCCCTCGACGACGTAGAGGCGGCTCATGTTACCGGCCTCGTCCTTGTGGGCGATGCGGCGACGCTTGCCGAAGCCCTTCGCCAGCGCGAGCGAGTCGGCGCCGTCGACGAGGAAGTCGCTGTCGAGGGCGACGATGACCTTCGCCTGGTCGAGCGCGTTGTGCACCCGGGCGCCGGGACCGAAGGCAAGCTCGGCGGCGTCTTCGGCGCGGTCGGCAGCGACGGCGTCCCAGGCGAAGAGCTTCGCGCTTGGCCACTTCGCCTTCGCGGCGGCGAGCAAGCGCGCCACGGTGGGCTTTTCGGCGCCGTTGGTCAGGATCGCGAGCCCCTGCCCGCCCTTCTCGCCGTAGGCGCCGAAGTGCGTCGCGGCGAAGGCGTCCCAGTCGGCCCAGGTCGCCGGGGTGCTCGCCGTCAAGTCGACGCTCTTGTTCAGGTCCTTCGCCGGCTTGCGGCTGCGGTCGGGATCCCAGAGGTTCAGGATCTCGGCCTGCGCCCACATGTCGGCGGCGCCCTTGCTGCCGGGGTGCAGCGGGTTGCCCTCGATCTTCGTCGGACGCCCCTCGTACGCGGTGACGACGAGGCCGACGGCGCCGGTGGCGCGCGGCATCACCGTCGCGTAGCGGTTGGCGACGCCGGGGATGATCTCCTCGGGCTGCTGCGTGTAGGCGAGGATCTCCTCCTCTGGGCGTCGTACGCAGGCGGTGGCCAGACCCGCGAGCGCCAGCGAGGCGCCGGCGAGCTTCAGCGCGTCGCGGCGGTGCAGCTCGCCCAGCGGCGCGATGCCGTTCGGGAACTCGACGCTCTGGCTCTCGACGACGGAGGAGTGGCCCTCCTTGTGCTCGATCGAGGTCCAGTACTTCGGGCCCTCGTGCTTCTGCTCTTCGGCGGCGTAGGCCGGGCGGAACGGAGCGAACAGGTCGCGCTTCGACATCGTGGGCTCCTCGAGATCAGCGGTGGCAGCCGGTGCAGCCGGCGGTGGCGCGGACGATCACCTGCCCGTCGGGCAGGACCTCGGTGGCGTTCTTGTTGCCCGGCGGCCGCAGCGCCTTGGCGATCCCCGCGGCCTTGGCCGGCCAGTCCGCCGGGGCCTCCCACGCCATGTTGGTGACCTGGTCGATGGGACGGAGGTTGGGCGCCGGGTTGTTGTGGCAGTCGAGGCACCAGCTCATCGACAGCGGCTGCTGCTGGGCGACGACCTCCATCTGGTCGACGCGGCCGTGGCAGGTCACGCAGCCGACACCGACGCCCTTGTGCTTGATGCCGATGTGGGCGGAGTGGTTGAAGTAGGCGTAGTCGGCGACCTTGTGGATGCGCCTCCACGGCACGCCGCCGCCGTCGTTGGCGGGGTTGCCGTCCTGAAAGGACGTCCGGATCGCGCCGAGCTTGGGCGAGTCGTACTTGATCTGCCGGTGGCAGTTCATGCACGTCGCCGTGGGCGGCACGCCGGCGTGGGCGCTGCGCTCGACGTTGTTGTGGCAGTACCGGCAGTCCATCTGCATCGTGCCAGCATGCAGCGCGTGGCTGTAGGGCACGGGCTGCTTCGGCGCGTAGCCCACATCGGTGTGCTTGGGCGAGAACCAATACCAGACGACGAACGTGGCGAAGCACGCAGCGACGACGGTCAGCGGCGCGCCGACGCGGGGGATGTCGTTCGTCCACTTCGGGAAGATCTGAGCCATGGGTGACCTCGACTCGGTCGGTGCGACTGATCGCGGGTACCCAAAGGCGCGGAGCGTCACAAGCACGGTTTCGCCCCACGGCTGCGGGGGATCGCCCCACCGGCCGCGCCGCCGGCGAAGCAACACGGCCCGGATGCGTCTGCTCCCGCGATCGCCGATGTGACCCGCGCCAGCGACGTGGCAACTTGCCGCGACTGCGACGAGGTCGCGATGCCGGGCGGCGGTCGAGCAGGCCGCCGGCGTCGCCCTCCGCCCGCGACCGCGAGCCTGCTACAACCCTCGACGATGCTCCCTTCCCCGCCGTGGACCGTAGACGCAGGTGCGCGACCACGACGTGTCTTTCGTGTCCTCGCCCTCGTGGTGCTCCTCGTCCCCCGCGCGGTCCTCGGCGATCCTCCCCCCGCCGAGCCGCCGGTCGACGAGACGCTGAAGGAGGTTGTCGCCAGCCTCGACGCGAGCTCGGTCGCCCGCGTCCCACTCGACCGGTTCGCGCTCGCGGGGCTCGAGGCCCTCGAGCGCTTCGACCGTTGCCTCGATCATTCCGTCGAGGGAGCCGTGCTGGGCCTGACCTGCAACGAGCGCGCGCTGACGGCCCCCTGGCCGCCCGCCCGTGCCGGCGACGTGGCCGCGCTGTTGAGCAACGCGGCCCGCCTGGTGGACCCCACCCGGCAGCTGCGCCCGGAGCGCGTCGAGCGCGTGTGCCGCGCGCTGGCCATCGCCGTCGACGATCCCTTCACCGCCTACCTGTCGCCCGCGATGATGGCCACGGCAGCGACGATGAAGACCGGCATGTCGGCAGCGCTGCCCGGCATAGAGCTCTGGCCGCGCGAGCCGTCGAAGGTGCGCGACGTCCGGCTCGGCTCCGACGCCGCGCAGAAGGGGATCGCACCGGGCGACCGCCTGCTGACCGTCGGCGACGTCGACGTCGGCGCGCTGACCTATTTCGAGCTGCTGCAGCGCCTTTCGGGCCTGAACGGGACCGACATCCGGCTGCGGGTGGAGCCCGCACGGGGTGGGCCCGCGCGCGAGGTGACCGTCACGCGCCTGCTCGTCCCGGAGGACGATCTGCGCCGCGGCATGGTCGGCTCGGTGCTGTACGTCGGGGTGCCGGCGTTCAAGTCCGGCGCGGCCTCCAGCGTCCGGCACGCCATCGGGGCCGGCGTCTTCTCCGGCGTGATCCTCGACCTGCGCCACAACAACGGCGGACTGCTGTCCGAAGGCATCGCGCTCGTCGAGCTGTTCCTGCGCGACGGGGCCATCGGCGGCGTGCGCAGCGGCCCGGGCCGCCCCACCGACGACTTCGTCGCCCACCGCGACGACTTCGACTCGAGCCTGCCGCTGGTCGTGCTCATCGACGGACAGTCGGCGTCGGCCAGCGAGTTCACGGCGATGGTGCTGAAGGAGCGCGGTCGCGCGCTCGTGCTCGGCGCACCGACGGCAGGCAAGGGCTCGGTGCAGCGACAGATCCCGCTGCCCGACGGCGGCCTGCTGAAGGTCACCGCTGGCTTCTACGTCGGCCCGGCGGGCCGGCGTCTCGACGAAGGCGGCGTGCGCCCCCACCGGTTCCTCGCCCCCTCGCCGCGGCGGACGGCGCTCGAAGGCGGCGTGATCGGCGACGACGCGTGGGTGCTCGCCGCCCTCGATTCGCTGCAGCAGGTCGAGCGCACCGCCGTCATGCGGCCGGCGATGGGCCCGACGCCCTGAAGGCTCGACGTCCGGCCACGTTGTCGCCGCGGCCGTGGCGTCAGCCCGTCAATCATCGTCCAGCAGGTCGCCGAGCAACTCGAACAGCGGCGCGCCCTCGGGCGTGATGGCCCCCAGGAGCATCTCGAGCTGCAGCGAGTGCACGGGAAGCATCGCGCCCGGCGGCTCAAGGCCGTAGCGGTAGACGACGCGCAGATGCAGGCCCCCCACCGGGAAGAGGTCATTGGCGACATACACGCCGAGCCCGCCGCGACGCCCCTCGCTGAGCTCCAAAGCGTTGCGAAGGTCGACGCCGACGCTCGGGGTCCAGCCCTTCACGCCGAACAGCCGGCCGCCGGCGTGAGCATCCAGAGAGACGGCGCCGTCGTCGATGTCGCGGGCGAGGTCCCAGTTGAGGTGCACGCCGGTCTCCAGTGGCCCCCAGCTGACGCGGTTCACCCAGGACACCGTCGGCCGCAGGCTGAGCTGGTCCCACTTGGGCGGGACGCCGGTCTGGTCCCACAAACCGAAGTTCACGCCGGTCCCGGTGTTCGCGCGGAAGTTGTCGTACTCGAACAGGTAGAGGTGCAGCCCGGCGTCGCGCACGGCCGTACCCGCCGCGCCCGCGGCAGCACCAGCCGCCTGGACGGTGCTGACCTCGGGGCAGCCATCGTCGTCGGCGTCGCCGTCCTTGTCCTCGGCCTGATCCGGACAACTGTCGATGAGCAGCCCGTCCTCGTCGCCGTCGGCGGAGATGCCCGCCGGGCGGTCCGCGGCGATGTTGTCGCGGGCCTTGCGCGCGGCGAGCACCTCCTGCCGCTGGCCGTACTTGCCGTACGCCGACAGGAAGCTGTCGATGGCAGCGAGCTTCATCTCCTTCGTGCGTCGACGCAGATCGACGTAGCCGACGAGGACGTTGTAGTCGCTCATCATGCTGGCCTCGAGCTTCGCCTCGTCCTCGATGTACTGGCGCCACTGCGCGCAGGCCGCCTGCGCCTGCGCCAGATAGGGGTTCTTGTCGACGATGCCGGCGAGCGTGCACCAGGCGTCACGCTTGCGCTCGGCGGTCGCCGACTCGTGCTCCTGCGCGTCGAGCGCGGTCTCGAGGGCGCGTTCGGCGACCATGTTGATGGTGTCGAGGGTGGTGTTCTGCAGCGAGCCGAGGTCGATGGTC
>VGSZ01000043.1 GCA_016874845.1 Deltaproteobacteria bacterium | reverse complement strand
GTCGTCCCTGCCGTCGTCCCTGCCGCGATCGTCGTCAGCGTCGATGGGCGCGCCACGTGCGCCAGGCGATCCCGACGAAGGCGCGGTCGCGCACGAGGTAGCGGTGGTACATGCGCCGCGGCTCCTGCCCGAGACGGTAGGCCCACTCGAGCCCGACGTCGCTCATCCAGCGCGGCGCGCGCTGCACGAGGCCGGCGACGAAGTCGAGGCTCGCGCCGATCCCAAGTGACACCGCCGGCGCCAGCGCCGCGCGGTGCTTCGACATCCACAACTCCTGCTTGGGCGCGCCCAGCGCCACGAAGAGCAGGTCGGGCTGCGCCGCGCGCACGAGCGCGACGACCGCGGCGTCCTTGTCGGGGTCCCTCTCGAAGCCGAACGGCGGGCTGTGGCAGCCAGCGACGCGCAGCCCGGGGTGCTCTGCGGCGAGGATGTCGGCGGCCCTCTGGGCCACGCCGTCGACGCCGCCGAAGAAGAAGCACGACAGCCCCTCGCGCGCGGCGCGGGCGCAAAGCGGGCGCAGCAGGTCGCTGCCCGAGACCTTGGCCGGCACCGGCCGGCCCATCGCCGACGCCAGCCACTGCAGCGGCTTGCCGTCGAGCAGCGACAGGCTCGCGGCGTCGTAGGCGGCCTTCAGGGCGTCGTCGGTCTCGGCCATGCACACGTGGTCGACATTGGGCGTCAGCACGGTGCCGCCGCGCCCGGCGCGGCGCAGGGCAACGATGGCGTCGACCGCGCCGTCGAAGCTGACGGGGTCGACGTGGATGCGGCCAAACGGCACGCGCGCGTCGTTCATGGGGCGGCCCGCTCCTTCATGAGGCGCTGCAGCTCGTCCTCGACCGCCGGCCACTGCACCGGCTTGGAGTGGTAGGCGTCGGCGCCGCACTCGAGCGCGAGGGCGTGGTCCTGCACATCGCATCGGGCGCTGACGACGACGATGGGGATGCGGGCGGTACGCTCGTCGGCGCGCAGGGCCTCGATGACGCGCACGCCGCTCATGCCCGGCAGCCCGAGGTCGACGACGACGGCGTCGACGCCACCCAGGGAGGCCTCGAGCCCCGCCTCGCCGTCATCGGCGCAGACCACCGAGCAGCCGCGCTTCTCGAGTTGGCGCTGGGCGACCTTTTGCAGGGCTCGGTCGTCTTCGATGTACAGGATCGTGGGCACGATGAGGTTCTAGCCCGAGGCGCCCGAAGACGACGAGGATCCGGCCGCGGCACGGGGGGGCGTTTCGGGGAACGGTCGGTCGCGGAACCGCTGCCACAGCGCGATCAGCGCCCGGGCGGCGGCGGCGGCGGCTGGCGGCTCGTCCTTGCCGTCAGCGACGTCGTCGAGCAGCGCCAGCGCCGGCCGGGGGGGCGCGTCGAGCGGGGCCAGCGCATGCAGCGCCGTCACCAGGGCGGTGACGCCGTCATCGCCGACCTCGTCGGCGAGCAGCGCGAACAGGGCCGCGCCGCCCCAGTAGCAGTGCTGGTACGCGCCGTGGGCGTCCATGCCGGCGCAGGCCCGCTCGAGGCTCAGGCCGTCTTCCCGCGCGCGTTGCGCGCCGGTGGCGAAGCCGAGCGCCAGCTGCGCGCGGGCGACGTCGGGCCGTCGACGCCCCGAGCGCGCCGGCAGCACCTCCTGGTGCCAGGTGGCCAGCCCCTCGTTGAGCCAGGCGTCGCCGCGCACGACGGGGGGCAGCAGCGTGTGGGACAGCTCGTGGGTGAGCACCCACCGCCCGTCCTCATCGGGCGCGTCGTCGTCTTCGCCGTCCCGGTCGTCGCCGCCTTCGCCGGCCGGCGCTACGCGGCCAAGCAGCACGACGACGCTGGGCAGCCCGCCGCCGCGGCCGAGGAAGCCGCCGAGCACGGCGGGCGTGCCCGACAGCGGGGCGGCGACCAGCAGGCCGTCGGTCGCGGGAAACCGCCCGAGCGGGGTGGCGACGTCGTCGACGGCGGTTGCGAGCCAGGCAGCGAGGCGGGGCACGTCGACGGCGGCGGGGTCGCCGGTGACCAGCACGCGCAGGCGCGCGTGGGCCCGCTCGAGCACGTGCTCGCGTCGTCGACCAAAGAGCCCGTAGGACTGCAACGTGAACGTGCTCGGCGGCACGAGCAGGCCGCCGCGTCCGTCGTCGGCGAACGGCAGCGCCACCAGCGCACGGGCGTCGTCACCCTCGATGACGAGCGACCCGGTGACGCCGGGGGGCCACGGCCGCGGGCGCCACAGCCACACGTCGGGCGAGGCGAGCAGCGCTCGCTGCAGGCGCAGCGCCAGGTCCACGCGCTGCAGCCGGGCGGCGGCCTCGAGGTCGACGCCAAAGGCGACGCAAGAGCGCGGCGGCAGCCCCGCGGTGACGATGCCGTCGTCATCGACGACCAGCGGCCGGCCCCGCGCGTCCGAGGCATCGGTGGCGCGCGGACCGTCGCTCAGGAACGCGAGGGCGAGCGGGCTGTCAGGCACCACCCGGCGCGGGGCGGCGCCAGTGAAGCACAGGCGCAGGTCGACACCGCCAACGTCGAGGGACTGCCCGGGACGCAGGCGCACGCGCCAGACCCAGCCGTCGACCCGTCCGTCAACCCGGCCGTCGACGGGCTTGTCGTCTCTGGACGAGACCACCCGCTCCGCCGCCGATGTCGAGAGCGAAGGCGGCCGCGCCGGGCGAGGCCCCGCCGCGCAGCCGGCACCGATGACCGCCGCGCCGACGAGGAGGACGCCGAGCGCAGCGCGCGCGGCGTTCATCCACCCGGGCGCGCCTTCAGCAGGCGCTGGATCTCCTCGCGGATGATCACCTCGGCGAGCTCGGGCACGACCTCCCATGCGATCTTCTCGACGATGGCCCGCGCCTCGGCGGTGAGCACTGCGGCCGACGGCGCAGCGCCTGTGACGGCCGCGATCGCCGGCGCGGCCTGCGCGACGACCGCGGCGGTGACGGCGGCCGCCGCCGCTGCCGGCGGCGCGGGCTGCGGGGGGGCTGCCGGTGCGGCTGCCAGGGCTGCCGGCGCGGCCCACGCCGGTGCGGCCGCCGCTGGCGCGGCCGGAGCCGGCGGCGCGGCCACCGTCGCGGCGAACTCGCTGAAGTCGGTGTCGCCAGCGGGCGGGGCCGGCGGTGGCACGGCCACCGGCAGCGCAGCGGCGATGTCGCCGAAGTCGGCGTCGGCCAGCTCGATGACGTCGTCGGTCCGCGAGGCGCCAAAGGCGCTGCCCGTCGGTATCGACTGCCAGGACGACGTCGCCGGTGCCGGTGCCGGGGCTGGCGCCGCGAGCGCCGCCGACGGGGCTGCGGGTGCGAGGGTCGGCGCGAACGCCGCCGACGTCGGTGCGGGGGCTGGCGCTGGCAGCGTTGACGGGCGCGGTGCGGGAGCGGCGGGCGTTCGCGGTGCGGCGGCAGCGGCGGCGGCGAGCGTCGCCCCCATCGAGCTTGAGATCGAAGGTGCGGCGAGCACGCCGGGGATCCCGGGCGGACGAGGCATATCCGTCGTCGCCGCGCTGGCGGGCGCCGCCGTGGGGGCGGGCGCCGGCGCTGCTGCGCCGGGGGCAGGGGCGCTCACGCCGAGCACGCCGCGCACCCGTTCGAGCAGCGTCTGGCAGTCGAAGGGCTTCTGCACATGGACGGCGACGCCGGCGGACTGGGCCCGCGCGGTGTCGAACGGCGCGCTCGCGGCGGTCAGCAGCACGACGGGGATCGCCTGCGTGGTGGGATCGGCGCGGAGCGCGGCGGCGAGGTCGTAACCGCTGCGGTCGGGCATCGTGTGGTCGGCGAGCACGAGGTGTGGTCGCAGCTCGAGGGCCCGCGCGAACGCCTCGCCGGCATTGCTTGCCTTGAGGACGGTGAAGGGCTCCTTGTCGAATGCAATCTCGACGGCCCGCTGGATCGTCACGCTGTCATCGGCCACGAGGATGGTGTGCATTGCGGCTCCCGGCTGCCCGCCGGCAGGGCGGGACCGAACTCGACGTCGCGCTCGCGGAAACCCGCGCGGACGGAATCGTTTAGCCCGTCGCTGCCGTCGGGCACAAATTCACGCCCGCGTCGTCGTCTGCGTGGTCCGGGCGGCCCAGCCCGGCGGCCCAGCCCGGCGGCCCAGTCCGGCGGCCCAGTCCGGCGGCCCAGTCCGGCGGCCCAAGCGATGAGCCCGGCGCGCGCGGCGCCTTCTGCTACCGTCGCGACATGGACGAGTCTGAGCAGCTCCTCGCCGAGGCCGCGCGCGGCAAACAAACCATGCTCGACGACGCGCGCGCCGAGGCCGCGCGCTGGATCGCCGCCGCCACCGCCGAGGGCGGCGACGAGGGCGCCTCGCAGGCCCAGCACATGCGCGACGAGATCGCCGGCCTGGAGGTGCGCATGCTGAAGGAGGTCGAGGGCGAGGTCGTCCGCGCCGCCGTGCGCGTGGCCGCCGAGATCCTCGCCGCCGAGACGCAGGCCCGCGAAGACGCGGTCGTCGACGTCGCCGCCACCGCGCTCGTCGCCGCCCGCACCGCCCGCGACATCAACCTGCGCGTCAACCCGCGCGACGCCGGGGCGCTGCGCGCTGCCAAGGCGCGTCTGGTCGCCAACCTCACCCGCGCCCGCGATCTCGAGGTCCGCGAGGACCGCCGGGTGGGCCAGGGCGGCGTGTTGATCGAGACCGAGTCCGGCGTGATCGACGCCCAACTCGCGACCCAGCTCGACGAGCTGGCCCGCATCCTTGGCGCGTGAGCCACCTCGGCGCGTGAGCCACCTCGGCGCGTGAGCCACGCGAGACAACAGGGCGACGCCTCGCTGCGCGATGCTGTCCCGGTCGCCCGGCGCCCCTCAAACGCCGGTCGGGTCGCGCGCGCGCACCGGCAGCGACTCGTCGGCCGGGCCGAGGATGCTGGCGCGTTCGACGACGCGGTCGATGTGCACGATGCCCTGCTGGTTCACGACGACGCGGAAGCGGCCGAGCTGCTGCGTGCCGGTGTCGGCGTCGATGGTCTCGGTGACGACGTTCAGGTGGTAGACCTTCGGCATCTGCGCCTGCTCGAACGCGCCGGTCTGCGGGTCGTAGTAGGCAACCTCGTCGACCGGGTCGTCGAGCCGCTTCAGCAGCTCGTCGAGCGACAGGCGGAAGAGCTCCTGCACGCCGAAGCCGTCGGGCACTGGGGTGTCGCCGCCGTCGAACACGACGCGCCGGTGGTAGCGGAGCACGTGCTCGAACTCGCTGACGCCGCGCACCGTGCGCACCGACTGCCGCAGGGCTGCGATGTGACGGGGGATGTCCTCGCCTCTCAGCCAGCGGACCTGCTCGGAGACACGGCCCTCGATGCGACCCAGGCCGGCGCAGGACAGCGCGTCGCCGAGGAGCTCTTCGTTGTGGTCCCAGCGCAGCAGCTTCTCGGTGAGCACCGCCCGCGTCCACTCCTTGATGCGGTCCTTCAGGACATAGGCGCCGACGACGGAGCCGAACAGCGCCACCGACTCTGTCGGTGACAGCCCGCCCTGCAGGAACGGGATCTGCGCCAGCGTCGCCCACGTCGCGGCGAGCCCCGCCGCCACCATCGCGGCGCTGTTGCGGACGAACGGGTCGGCGCGGTCGGCGCGCGTGTCGACGTAGAGCGCGCGCTGCATCTCCTTCTTCAGGAGCCCGAGGCGGTAGGTGAAGTACTCGGGGCTTGCCCCCGACGGCCCCGACGGAATGGGGAAGCCCTGCTCGCGTCGCCGACGGTGCACGCTCTCGGCGGCGCGCGCTACAGCGAGCCGCATCCGCAGCGCCGCGCCCGTACCATCGCGCAGCGCCGCCGTCGCGTCGATGGCGCGCGCCAGCTCGGCCAGACGCTCATCGATGACGGCGGAGGCGTACTCCTCGGCGAAGGCGAGCGAAGGCAAGAGCGTCGGCGGCGCCACGGTGCGGTAGGCGCGGGCCTTGGCGCGCACGCGACGGAGCGCGCCGAGGGCGCGCAGGACGTCGCTGCAGCAGTCCTCGATGTCGCGAATCAGGATGGTCTTGTTGTCGGCGACGTCGGCCTCGTGCAGGCGCGCCGTGATGCCGCGCGCGGTCTGCGTGACAGCGTCGACCAGCTCCGCGCCCAGCGTCTTGGCCAGGGTGTCGAGGGCCTCGGACGTCGGCGGCGTCTCCTCGAGCAGGCGGGGCAGCTCGCGCCGCAGGATCGCGGCGGGGTTCTCGCTGTGCTCGAGGTTGGCAAAGTCGCGCAGCCGCAGCATCGGCGCGTGCAGCCGCATGAACGTGTGCGCGTCGCGGTAGAACTCCATGGGCGTCCACGTCGACGGCGTGATGCCGAAGCTGCGCGGGAAGTACAGGAACACCCGCGTCTCGTAGGTGCGCTCGACGTCGCGGACGTGGGGCACGCGAAACAGCTGCCGCAGCTCGAGCGTGCGCCGGTCCCGCGCGGCGACCTCGAGCTCGCGCCCGCCCTGTCGCCCTAGGCCCGCGGCAACCACAGCCGCACCTCCCGCTCCGCAGTGACGACGTCGCCGCCGAGCGGCGCGAGCAGCGGTCGCACGGCGTAGACGAAGCCGTAGTCGACGCCAACGTCGAGCACGATGCGCACGCGTGTGGGCTCGACGTGTACGGCGACGCTGACGATATCGCCCTTGCCGGCGAGCCCGCGCGCGCAGGCCTCGAACGCCAGCCCGAGCGCGCGGGCGAGACGCCCGTCGACGTCGGCGACGAGCACGCCGGGGCTGTCGTCTACCTCGACGGCGACGGACAGGGCCGCCAGCGTCGCGCGCGCGCGGTCGTGTGCTTCGGACAGCACGTCCTCGAACGGCGTCGCCGCCACCGCCGACACCGGGGGCAGCGTCGTCGTCCCGTCGGGGGGCGGCTCGTGACCGAGCAGAACGGTGAGCGGCGGCGCGCCGGGGCGCTTCAGCACGTGCACGATGCCTTCGAAGCGCCCGCCGTCGGGCAGCGGCAGCACGCAGGGCTCAGGGTCGCCGTCGGCCTCGGCCTCGTCGAGGGCGCGGCGGAAGCGGCCGTGCACGGTCAGCTCCTGCACGCGCCGACGGGCCGAGCCGCTGTCGATGCCGAGGGAGCACCGGGCGGCGCCGTTGAGCGCGAGCAGCTCACCGGTGGCCTCGACGACGACGCAGGGGACGGGGATGACGTCGACGAGCTGCGCGACCACGGCGTCGCCAGAGCCGGCATTGGCGAGGCGCCGACGCAGGTCGACGGCCATCTGATCGAGGGCGCGGGCGACGTCGCCCACCTCGTCGTCGGCGTGCAGGCGTGCGCGCGCCGACAGGTCGCCTTCGCCAAAGGCGCGGGCGGTGGCGGTGACCCGCTGCAGCGGCCGCACGAACAGCAGCGCGGCGAGCAGCGAGAACCCGAGCGCCGCCGAGATGGCGATGGCCTGCACGTTGCGCGCGAACCGCTTCAGCGCGTCGGCGGCCTCGATGGTGGGCGCGATGGGGCTGGCGAGCCGCAGCACCGGCCCGTCGGGCACGAGCCGCGTGGCGGCGTAGATGGTGTCGACGCCGGTGGTGCCCGATACGCGGTGGGCGTCGAACACGTCGACGAGCGGGCGGCTGCCGAGGGCGGCCTTGATCTCGGGCCGCTCGCGGTGGTTCTCGTTGGTGAGCGCCTCGCTCTCGAACAGCACCTCGCCGGTGGGGGCGACGAGCGTGACGCGGTGGGGGATGACGTTGGCGACGAGCCGCACGCGCGCGCTCAGGGTGCGCTCGTCGAAAGGCATCACGCTGTTGGCCGCCCGCGCCGTCGCCGTGCGCAGCTGCGCCACCGCGAGGTCGACCAGATCGCCCTGCAGCTGCTGTCGCACGTACAGGAATGTCGGCACCGCGCCGAGGGCAACGACCACGAGGTACGAGGCAAAGAGCTTCGTTGGCAGCGCGAGGCGCGGGATCCTGAGGGAGCGACGAGCTTCGTCGTCGGCGCGTGCCGGCATCGTGGAGAATCTATGTCACGCGTCGGGCGCGCGCACGAATCGTGTCGTTGGCGCGGCGCACGGCGTCAGCGGGGGCACGCGCATTGGCAGATGCACGCCGCCGGTATCGCCGCGGCGGGTGCGCCCGGGGGGCACTGGCAGTTGCAGGTGCAGGGCACCATGCCGGCGTTCGCCGGAATCGGCCCCGGGGCGATCCGCGTCGTCGTCGGCAGCGGCGGCGGCGGGGGAGCCACGGGAGCCGGCACCGGGGTGATCGTCGCCGCTGCGGCGGTCGGGGGCGCCGCGGGTGCGCCACGGACGGCGCCCAGCGTCACCAGATGGGCGAGCAGGTTCTCGAACACGGCCGACGGCACGCCGTGCTTGCCGGAGCCGTCGACCTGCAGCGCGCCGGGCAGGGTGCGCCCCGCGATGTTCCGGCCGCCCATGTGGCACTTGTTGCACTTCGCCTGAAAATACGCGGCGCCGGCGATGGCGTCGACGCTCGCGCCCGCCGGCACGGCGGCGGGCGCGCCACTGGCGGGCCCGCCGATGGCGGGGGCGGCGACCGGGACTGCCGCCGGCGCGCGCGCGGCCGGCGCCGACGGAGCCGACAGCCCGACGATGGCGCCACCGACGCGGACGGCGAGGTGGGCCAGCAGGTGCTCGTACTCCTCGGGCGGAACGTCGTGGCGGCCGCCGGTACCGGCGCTCTTGAGCGGCCCGGGGAGCTTCGTGGCGACGATGGCCGGTCCGACGCCGCGGCCGCCGTTGGGGTGGCACTTGTTGCACTTCGCGTCGAACCATCGGCCGCCGCGGGCCGGGTCGGTGCCGGCGGGGATCGTCGGCGCGGCGGCGGTGGGGAGGACTTGCGCTGCGAGGGCGGCGGGAGCGGCGGCGAGGGCCGCGTCCGGGGTCACGCCCGCGGCCATGCCCGGGGCGCCGAAGCGCTCGCCCATGTACGCCAGCAGGGCGTTCCACTCGGCCTCGGGGACGCCGTGGCGCCCGCTGGTCTTGCCGCGCTCAAGAAACGTCGCGGCGACGGTGACGTCGATGGGGGGGCCGGCGCCCTGACCGCCGCCGGGGTGGCAGGCGTTGCACTTGGTCTTGAAGAATTTCTCGCCGCGGGCGGTCGGCGACACGGCGGTGGCGGTGGTCTGGCAGCCCACGGCGACGAGCGCGGCGGCGAGCAGCCCGGCGACGACGGCCGAGAGGGGCAGGGAGAGCGCGCGCACCGGGGACCTCCGAACGACGACCGGCGCGCGGCCCGGCGGCGGCGCCCGCGGTCATCGGCAGTACCAACGAGCGCACGCTAGCGGGGATCTGCGTCGCTGCTCAACGCGCGCACGGGCCGGCGAGCGCCGTGCGCGTCCGCCGTGCCCATGCAGCGCGTTCCCCGTGCGCGGTCAGCGGTCGTTGCGTGCGCGGCTGGTGCCGGACTGGCCGCGTCGTCCCGGGCCCGCGCCGCCCGGGCCGGCGGCGCCGGGGGTCAGCGTCGAGCCCGCGTCGAGCGTGACGACGGCGCCGGCCACCGACAGCGCCAGCGATGAGCCGCCGCCGCCGCCACCACCGTGGCCGCCGCGGCCACCGTCGCCGCCCTTGCCGCCGTCGCCGCCGCGCCCGCCCCGCGTCGGCGCGCTGCTCGTCTGGCCGAGGCCGCCCTTGCCGCCGTCGCCGCCGCGGCCGCCGTCGCCGCCGCGGCCGCCGTCGCCGCCCTTGCCGCCGTCGCCGGCGACGACCACCGCCCCCTGCAGGCGCAGCGTCGTCTGTCCGGCGACGCTGATGCCGACGCTCGCGCCGCCGGCGCCACCGGCGGCGCCGCCGAGCCCGCCGCCGCCGGCAGCGCCGCCGCCGCCGCCGGCGCCGCCGTACTCGTCGCAGAACGTGTAGTCGCCGCCGGCGCCGCCGCCGCCGCCGGCGCCGCCGTCGCCGTCACCGCCGCCGGCGCCGCCGAGGCCGGGGGCGTCGGGGCCGCCGCCGTCGCCGTCGCTGCCCGCGGTGCCGGGGTCGCCAGCGAGCCCGGGATCGCCGTCGCGGGAGAGCCCGGTGGCCGAGCCGCCGAAGCCGCGCAGGCCGCCCAGGGCGCCGCCGCCGCCGTCGGCGCCGTCCTGACCGGCTTCGTCGTCGTAGCCCGGGGCGCCGCCCTTGCCGCCGTCGCCGAGCGCGTCGGGGACGGGCCGGATCGCCGCGCTGCCGCCCCGCGGAACGCTGCAGGAGTCGCAGGTGCCGTTGCCGTCCTCGCAGCCGCCGTCGCCGCTGCCGCCGGGATTGCCGGCGCTACCCGTGGTGCCCGTCGCTCCGGCGGCGCCTGGGGCGCCGTCGCCGGCCTGCACGCGCACGTCGTCGAGGGTGACGGCGCCGGCGTCTCGCAGCAGGACGCCCACCGCCGCCGCGCCGGCGCCGCGGGCATCGTCGCCGCGCAGGATCAGCTGCGACAGGCGCAGCGCGCCGTCGCGCGGCAGGCCCTGCGCCTGCACGACCGGGGTGCCGCCAGCGACGACGGTGTCACCACCGGCGCGTTGCCAGGAGGCGGCGTCGTAGCCGCCGTGGATCGACACGTCGGCGGCCAGCGCGATGGGGCCAGCGTACGTGCCGGCGGCGACGTAGATGTCGCGCCCGGGGATCGCGGTGGCGAGCTGGAGCGCGCGCCCGAGGCTGCGCACGGGCGCGCCGCGTGCGCCGTCGTCGGCGTCGTCGCCGCCGGCGCTGACGAACACCGGGCCACAGGCCAGTCCGTCGACGCCGTCATCGTTGTCGTCGACGGCGTCGGCGTCGGGCTCGTCGGCGTCGCGCGGCGGCACCGCCACCGCGGGGTCGCAGACGATGCGCAGCTCGAACGAGCTCGTGATCGATCCGAGGTCGCTGGTCGCCGTCACCACGTAGCGCGCGCCGTCGACCTCGCGGGTCGACGCGCCGGAGAGCGCCCCGGTGGCGGCGTCGAGGGCGAGGCCGGCGGGCAGGGCCGGGCTCACCGCGAAGCGTGCGTCCCGGGCGTCGGTGTCGGGGATGACGTCGAGCTCTTCGCCGGCGGCGCCGGTGACGTCGGGGTACTGCAGGCGCTGCGGCGCCTGCGGCCGCGTGACGCGGACGGGGAGCTCGGTGAGCACCTTGCCGACGGCGGCGACCACGCGCGCCTCGCCGGGGCCGGCCGCGGTGGCGTTGCCGATGTCGTCGACGCGGATGACCTCCTCGTCGGTGCTCTCGAAGATGAGGCGGTTGGACACGTCGACGCGCCCGCCGTCGCGCTGGCGACCGAGCACCTGGATCGTGACCTGGTCGCCGACGATCAGGTCGAGCGCATCGGGGGTCGCCTCAAGCGCGACCAGATCGTTGCCGCTCGGCGCGTCACCGTCGCCGCCGTCGGGCACCGCGACCTCGGCGGGGCAGCCGGCGACGGGTGCGAGCGCGGCGAGGGCCGCCGGCGCGACGAGCGCGAGAACGAGCACGCGGGGACGAGCGAGGAACGACGACGGCAGACGCGAAATCATGGCGGCAGACTAGCGCGGGTCCCGTCCGTGCGCCCGCCGCGCGTGGCCGGGCGGAATTTTGACCTGCAGGACAAGGCTGCGCGCGTCCGTGCGCCCGCCGCGCGTGGCCGGGCGTCCACAGTGAGTCCAGCGAGTCCACAATGCGTCGGCCGTGCGTGCGCCGTGAGTGCGCCGTGAGTGCGCCGTGAGTGCGCCGTGATGGAACCGTACGCTCGCCGCGGCCGACGACTGCGACGAGCAGGGCGGCCCGGTTGTCCGGGGAGGCGCGACGTGTCACCCCGCCCCCATGCTGGAGACGTCGACGACGCCATCCCCGTCGACCGGGGCGCCGCTGCGCGCCGCGTGGCACGCGCGGTGGCGCGCCCACGGGCGCGCGCTCGCGGCGGTGATCGCCGCGGTGATCGTCGGAGGCACCGGCGGCTTTGCGGTGTGGGTCGTCGCCCAGCGACCGCCGGCGTTCGTCTGGCAGCCGGCGGTGACGCCGCCGCTGTCGCCGGGCAAGCAGGTCGTCGAGCTGGTCTTCGCCGGCGACATCAGCGTGGCCCGCGGCGTCGCGAGGCAGATGACCCAGGCCGGCGGCGACCCGGGCTGGCTGCTCCAGCACGTGCGCCCGATCTTCGACGCCGCCGACCTGGTCTTCGCCAACCTCGAGTGCGTGCTCGGCGACCCTGCGCTGCCGGCGGCGAAGAAGAAGTTCACGATCCGCGGCGACCCTGACGACGCCCGTGCCCTCGTCGCCGGCGGCGTCGACGTCGTCAGCGTCGCCAACAACCACGCGATGGACTTCCTTTATCCGGGGTTCTTCCAGACCCTGCAGGCGACGAGCGCGCTCGGCCTGCGCGTCACCGGCGTCGCCGAGGAAGATGGGCAGCGGCTGCTCGTCGTGCCCGTCGGCCAGATGACCGTGGGGTTCCTCGCCTACAACGCCCACGGCGACGAGTGGTTCCACCTCGACTTCCGCCCGCGCGCCGCGCCCTACGACATCGAGGCCGTGCTCGCCGACGTGGCGCGCGCGCGCCCGCAGGTCGATCACCTGGTGGTCAGCCTGCACTGGGGCAACGAGCTGTCGCACGAGCCGCAGGACTGGCAGCGCGCCGACGCGCACCGCCTGGTCGACGCCGGCGTCGACCTCGTGATCGGGCACCACCCGCACGTGCAGCAGCCCGTCGAGTCGTACAAGAACGGGCTGATCGCCTACAGCCTTGGCGATCTCGCCTTCGACAAGAAGGCGCCGTGGCTGCGGCACCGCACGAGCCCGCGCTTCCTGCTCGCCGTCGGCTACGACGGCAAGGCACGCACCGGCTTTCGCTTGATCCCCATCCACCACGAGACCGATCACCGCCCCCGCCCGGCGCCGGCGCAGGACACCGCGTCGCTCCTCGAACCGTCGTCGTCGTCGCCACCGCTGCTCTGGCGGGCGGCCGACCACGTCGAGCAGGCCCGCGTCGTGCGCGCCGGCCAGCCGTGCGCGTCGTTCGCGACGACGCGCTCGCGGCTGAACGGGGGCTGGCTGCGCTGGGTGGCGCGCCGGTGGGTGTGCCCGGGCGAGCAGCAGCATCCCGGCGACTCGGTGGGCCGCTCGTCCGAGCTGTCGGGCACCGTGCTGCGTACCGGCGTGTGGGCCAGCCCCGGCGGCGGCGACGTCGTCGTGTCGTTCGCCGGCGTGCCCGTGGGCCGGTCGTTGCGGCTCGTCGCCGGCTTCCCCGACTGGGCGGTGCAGGCGGCGGGCGAGGCGGGCAAGGAGCCTGTCGACCGTACCGTCACCGTCGAGGTCCGGCGCGCCGGTGCGACGGTCCACGTCGAGCGCGTGCCCGTTGCGCCGGGCTGGCGCACCGTCGAGCTTGTCGACCAGGCGGCGGGCGCCGGCGACGTCAACGTCGTCGTGCGCGGGCCGAGGCTGCCGCAGCCGGGCTTCCTGTTCGACCTCGAGGTGCGCTGATGCGCGGTGAGCAGACGACCATCCAGGCGCTGTGGCTCTACGTGCTCGTCGTGTTCTTCACGCACATGGCGCCGAACTTCTTCCCGTGGTTCGCCGAGACCGACTGGAAGCAGTGGGTCTGGCAGTACCACCGCTACGGCGTCGACGGCGCCTTTCCGCCGGGGCACCTGCTCACCGACTACGCCTTCGCGATGCAGCCGCCGCTGTACTGGGCGATGATGGCGCCGCTGTCGACGGTGCTGAAGCCGCAGTGGGCGGCGTCCGTCGTCAACATGCTCGCCTACGGCGGCTCGCTGTACTTCGTCGCCCGCCTCGTCCAGGGCCGCACGGGCCCGTTGTTCGCCGCCGCCGCCGCCGCGCTGCTCGCCCGCGACGAGGTCTTCCACCGCGTCACCCTCGGCGGCTACCCGCGCACATTCGGGCCGCTGCTGGTCCTCGCCGTGCTGACCTTCTGGCTCGAGGGCCGCCACCGCTTCGTGCTCGGCACGTTCGTCGTCGGCGCCGCGCTGTATCCGTCGGTGGTCGTGCCGTGCGCGCTGGCCTACGGCGTGTGGTGCGTGCTGTTCGCTGGTCGCGCGGGCTGGTGGCGCCGCAACCTCGAGCTGGCCGCCTGCGCCGCGCTCGTCGCCGGGCTGTCGCTGCTGCAGAACTTCACCGCGCCAGAATGGTGGGGGCCGGTGCTCACCCTCGACGAGGCCCGCGACCGCCCCGAGCTCGGGCCCGACGGGCGGTTCCCGTGGCTGCCGTTTTCGGAGTTCTGGCCGCGGGTGCTGCACTACATCGAGCAGCCGTTCTCGCTGCGGGGCCTGCTCGGCAAGCGCCTCGAGATCTACCCGTGGTCGAGCGACGCCATCGCCCGCGTCTTCGTCGTCGTTCTCGTCGCGCTCATCGTCGCCGCGCTGGTGCAGCGCCGCCGTCGACCCACGTCGTCGCCGGTGCCGTGGCAGCCCTTCGCCGTTGTCGCCGGCGCGGTGGTGGCCTTCTGGCTGGCGCGCACCCTCGCGTTCCGGCTCTACCTGCCGCACCGCATGATCCAGCACACGATCCCCTACGCCATCCTGCCGACTTTCGTGATCGCCGCCGTCGTCGTCGCCCGCGCCTGGCTCGGCGAGCGGCGGGCCACGGTCGCCGCGCTCGCCCTCGTCCTTGCGCCGTTCGTCTTCGCCGGCGACGGCCTGCAGGCGGCCGGCTGGCGCGACTACTCGAAGGACGCGCCGCTGTACGAGTGGGTCGAGCAGCACACGTCGCTGCACGCGCAGTTCGCCGGTACCCTGCAGATCCTCGACGAGCTGCCGCTGTTCTCGAAGCGTCAGGTCTATGTGAATTGGAAGATGGCCCACCCGGTGCGAGCCGGGTACTTCGCCGAGAACGAGCGGCGCATGCTGGCCATGTATGGCGCCTACTACGCCACGGACCTCAAGGACGTCGTCGCCTTCTGCGACGCCGAGGAGATTGACTGGTTCATCGTCGATCGCACCCGCTTCGCCGCGGTGGAGCAGGGCGACGGCCAGCTGTTCGAGCCGGTGCGCGGCAAGATCGACGCGGTGTTTCAGGCCCGCAAGGCCGCGGGTTTTGCGCTGGCGCAGCTCCCTGCCGAGCTCGTCGCCTTCGCGCACGCCGACTACGTGGTCGCCGACGTCACCCGCCTGCGGGCGTGGGTCGCGGCCCACCCGCCGCCGCCCTGAGCGCCCACAGCAGGATGCGGCCCGTCGACGTCACGGTGGGGCCTTTGCCGAGGCCGCACTCTCGTTGCTGTCGCGACCGCCCGGCTCGGCGCCGACGGCCCGGTCAGGCCGCCCGACGCGTTTTTCGCTTGCCCGCCGGCTGGCTGCTACTTTCACCGTGTGAACGACCCACCGAGCCCTCAGCGTGGCCGGATACTCGTCGTCGACGACGATGAGATGATCGGCATGCTCCTGCGCCGCATGCTCGGGCGCGACCACGAGGTCGTGGTCGTGCAGGAGGCGCCGGCCGCGCTGCAGCTGCTGGCCGGGGATGACGGCTTCGACGTCGTGCTCTGCGACGTGATGTTGCCTGGCATGTCGGGCACCGAGCTGCTCGCCGCCTTGAAGGCGCGCTACACCGCCCTGGCCGACCGCATCGTGTTCTTGACCGGCGGTGCGTTCTCCGCCGAGGCACGCGCCGCCCTCGCGACGGCGACGAACCCGGTGCTCGAGAAGCCGTTCGACCGGGCGAGGCTGCGCGCCATCGTCCAAGAGCACGTCGCGCGACGACGGTCCTAGAGCGTCGAAGCCCCACCGGCGAGGGCTACACGTCGTCGATGCTCCAGCGCCCCTGGGCGCGCAGGATCAGCTCGACCAGCTCGCGCAACACGCCCTCGCCGCCCTGCCGCTGCGTGACGAGGTGGGCGGCGGCGATGGCGTCGAACACCGCGCCGGCGGGCGCGACGGCCAGGCCGGCGCGGCGCAAGCAGCCGACGTCGTTGACGTCGTCGCCGACGTAGCAGCAGGCTGACCACAGCACGCCGAGCTCGCCGAGCAGGCCGTCGAGCTCGACGGCCTTGCGGGCGACACCCTGTCGGATGTGCGGCACCTTCAGCTCGCCGAGGCGGGCGGCGACGTTCTTCGACGCGCGGCCGCTGATCGCTGCGAGCACGAGCCCCGCATCCCGCGCCTTGACGATGCCGAGCCCGTCGCGGGCGTGGAACGCGTGCAACGCGCAGCCGTCGGGGCCGTAATAGAGCCGCCCGTCGGTGCAGACGCCGTCGACGTCGAAGGCCAGCACGCGCACCGCGCGCGCGCGGGCGACGAGCTCGTCGTCGGGCAGCGCGCGCGCCCGCGCTCCGCGCCACGGCGCGAGCACGTCGTCGTCGGTGGTGCGCGCTGGGTCGTCGACCATCTCGGGGCTCCGTGGGCGCCGTGTCGGCGCTTCATCAGGGCTTCTTCAGCGCACAGAATACGCGGTTGCCCTCACGCAGCACCGTGACCTTCACCAGATCGCCCGTGGGCAGCGCCCGAACGACAGCGGCGAGGCCGTCGGCGTCGGCGATCGTAGCGCCGTTGACGTCGACGACCACGTCGTCGACGTCAAGCCCGGCCAGCATGGCCGCCGAGCCGGGCCGCACCCTGGTCACCCGCGCGCCGGCGGCCTCACGCGGCAGGCCGAGGCGCGCACGATCGGCGCCGTCCAGGGAGGCGACGCTGAAGCCGAGGCTCGCGTCGGCCGGCTGCTTCGCCGAGGGTGCCGGCGTGGCGGCGACGACCGTGGCCTTCGCGTTGTCGGGGTGGCTGCCGAGCGTGACCCGGCGCTGCCCGGGCTTCCGGTCACGCACGACGTCGAGGCTGACCGTGGCGCCGACGCCGGCGTCGCTGGCGAGCAGCGGCAACTCGCTGGCGTCGCGCACCGGGCGGCCGCCGAACGCAGTGATCACGTCTCCGGGTTGCAGGCCGGCCTGATCCGCCGGGCCGCCGGCGACGACCTCGCGCACCAGCGCGCCCTGCGGCCCGCGCAGGCCGAGGCCGGGCGCCAGATCTGCCGACACGTCGGCGATGGAGACGCCGATCCACGAGCGCTCGTAGCGCCCGCGGGCCACCAGCGAGGGGAGCATGCGCTTCACCATGTTGACGGGGATCGCAAAGCCGATGCCATTGCCGGCGGCGTTGACGGCGGCGTTGATGCCGACGACGGCGCCGTAGACGTCGAGCAGCGGACCTCCGGAGTTGCCGGGGTTGATCGAGGCGTCGGTCTGCAGGAAGTCGTACAGGCCCTGCCGGCCCGACGGCGCGATGTCGCGACGGCCGCGCGCCGACACGATGCCGAGGCTCACCGACTGCTCGAGCCCGAACGGCGAGCCGATGGCGACGACGAAGTCGCCGACCTTCACCGCGTCGCTGTCGGCGAGCGCCACCGTCGGCCAGTCGGTGCGCGACGAGCGCAGCTTCAGCAGCGCGACGTCGGCGCGCTCGTCGGAGCCGACGACCTCGACCTCGACCTCGGTGTGGTCGGCGCCCACGAAGACGGCCACCCGCGTCGCGCCCTCGACCACGTGGTGGTTGGTCAGCGCGTAGCCGTCCTTCGAGATGAGGAAGCCGGCCCCCTGCCCACGGCCGCCGCCGTTGCCAGGCCCCTCGGGCAGCGGCGGGTGCCCGGGCGGCAGCGCGGCCCCCGGGGCGACGCCCTCGGCGAAGACGACGAGCACGGCGGGCTCGGCGCGGGCGACCAGCGGAGCGACGCCCGGCACGGCCACCAGCGGGCGCGCCTTTGGGTCGGCGTCGGTCCAGACGGTGGGCGGGGCCGAAGCGACGAAGGCGATGAGCAGGGCAGCGGCGAAGGGCATCACGGACCTCAGGTGTAGCAGTCGAGCCAGTCTGATGACGACCGAACCGAGGGCGGGCTAACGTCCTTGCGTGCGGCTCGCTGGATCTCTTCTTCTGCTCTTCGTCACAATCGCCAGCGCGCCCGCAGGGGCGCACGCGGCGCTGATCTCGCCGGCCCCGCGGACGTCGACGAACAGCGACATCAAGAACTGCCCCTGCGGCCCCGGCTCGGGGGGCATGCGCTGCGAAAACGGCGTGCAGAGCGATCCCAATCGCTCGAGCAACGTCACGACCTACGCCGCCGGACAGACCATCACCGTCGAGTTCGACGAGTACATCGGCCACACGGGGCGCATCCGCGTCGCCTTCGATCCCGACGGCGCCGACCTGGCCGACTTCAACGCCCACGTGCTCGCCGACATCCCCGACCCCAGCGGTGACGGCGGCCGCAAGACCATCCAGGTCACGCTGCCCGACACGCCCTGCGCCCGCTGCACGCTGCAGCTGATTCAGGTGATGAACGGCAACACCCGCGATCCCATCGCCAACCCCACCGGCGCGTCCACCTACTACGACTGCGCCGACATCGTGCTCACTGGCATCAGCGCCGGCGAGGGCGAAGGCGAGGCCGAAGGTGATGAAGGCGAGGCGCCCGTCGGCGAAGGCGAAGGCGAGCCCGAGGCGCCCGTCGGCGAGGGCGAGGGCGAAGGCGAGCCCGCGCCGCCGATCGGCGAAGGCGAAGGCGACGTCGGCGAGGGCGAAGGCGAAGGCGCCGTTGGCGAGGGCGAGGGCGAGGGTGCTCCCGCTCCGCTGGCTGACGGGGGCAGCTGCGCGTCGGCCGGTCTGGCGGCGCCCATCGCGCTGCTGGCGATCGCCAGACGGCGGCGGCGTTGAACGCTCGCTGCGCGCAACCGGCGCGCATGCGGCGCGTCTGCCGCAGAGGCCCGCTCGGCCCCTTCTCGTTTCGGAGCGTGGCAGCCCGCGACCGCGAATAGCGGCGCGGGGGCCTCAGCTCTGGACCTGCCCGAGGTTCGCGTGGATGACCGCGCCGTCGACGACCGGCTGGGTCGCGCACGACAGCAGCAGCGCGGCGATCTCATCGGGGCGGATCAAGCGACCGTGCCCGCTCATCGCCGCCAGCGCCTGCAGCACGCCGTTGTCGTGGCGGGTGTGCGCGCGCAGCATCTCGGTGTCGACGAAGCCTGGGCAGACGCAGGCGGTGTGGATGCCGCGCCCGGCGTTGTCCTGGCAGGTCGCCCGCATCAGCCCGACGAGGGCGTGCTTCGATGTCACATAGCTCGCGGTGTTCTTCACCGCCTTCTCCGACAGCGTGCTGCCGACGAACAGGATGCTCGACCCCGGGCCCATGCGCGGCGCGAGCAGGCGGTTGAGCACCGCCGGCACGACGACGTTGACGTCGAGCACGTGGCGCAGCGCCTCGGCGGTCAGGTGCAGCGCGTCGTCCTTGTGCAACAGCGCCGCGTTGTGCACCACGCAGACGACGCCGTCGCGCACCAGCGGCAGCACCGACCGCTCAACCACGCGCTCCCAATCGCCGACGCCGAAGTCGATGGCCACGCTGAGCGCGCCCGACACCGGGCAGGGCCGCCGCGCCAGCGACACGACGTCCCAGCCGGCGGCGGCAAACGCGGCGGCGGTAGCGGCGCCGATGCCGGCGGAGCCGCCGGTAACGACGAGAGTGCGGGGCCCGGGGCCCGGGGACGATGACGCGGCGTTCATGTGGGCTCCGACGACGACAAGGACGAGGACGACCAGCGCCACGAGGCCCACTGGCCCGGGCCCGAGGCGCACTTCACGGTGACCGAGACGATGCGGTCGTGGCGCAGCCGGTCGACATCGCCGCACAGGCCCTCGCCAAACAGCCGCGCCAGCTCCTCGAGGGTGACGTTGGCTGCCGGCAGCACCGTGACGTCTCGGGCAAGAAACGGGATCCGCTCGTCGGCGAAGCGCGCCGTCACCGTGCCATCGCCGTGCTGCTCGACGTTGAGCCAGGGCGACCGGCCGGCGAGCAGGAACGTCTCGTTCCACTGCTTGCAACGCTCGGTGATCCAGCGCTTGTAGCCGCCGTAGTCGGCGAGCATGCCGGTGTCGCCGACGACGCCCTCGAGCGCCACGTAGACGGTGAAGTTGTGGCCGTGCAGGTTTTCGCGCTCGGTGGCCGAAAACATCGTGAAGTGGCCGGCGGAGAACTTCATCTCCTCCTTGAACAGCTCGATCGTGGTCGTCCGCATCAGGCTCCCGGGGGCACAGGTCCGTGGGATCACTCGCCGCGTCCGAGGTCGCGGGCATCGAGACCATAGCGATCGAGGATTTTGTGCAGGCTCATCCGGTCGATCCCGGCGACACGCGCCGCCGCCGACACGTTGCCCTGGTGCAACTTCATCAGCAGGCGCGCGTAGCGCTCCTCGAAGTCGGCGATCACCGCGGCCTTCTGGTCCTTGTAGGGCTGCGACGGGTCGATGACGAAGCTGCCGGCGGGCGCCGGCGGCGACGACGTCGTTGCGCCCGACGTTGCGCCCGACGGCGTACCTGACAGCGCGGCCGCGGCGCGCGGGCTGGTCTGCAGCCGTGTCTCGCCGAGCACGACGGCGCGCTCGACAGCGTTCTTCAGCTCGCGCGCGTTACCGGGCCAGTCGTGCTCGACGAAGCGCTCGATGGCGCCGGCGGGCAGGGCGGCGCGGTCGGCGCCGAGTGCCTTCAGGAAGTGGTCGACCAGCAGCGGGACGTCCTCGCGGCGCTCGCGCAGCGGCGGCAGTTCGAGGGTGACGACGGCGAGGCGGTAGTAGAGGTCCTCTCGGAACTCGCCGCGCGCCACCATCGTGCGCAGGTCGCGGTGGGTGGCGGCGATGATCCGCACGTCGACGGCCATGGGCTTGTCGCCCCCGAGCCGCTGGATCTCGCGCCGCTCGAGGGCGCGCAGCAGCTTGGGCTGCAGCTCCAGATCGAGCTCGCCGAGCTCGTCGAGGAAGAGCGTGCCGCCCTGCGCCCGCTCAAAGGCGCCGATGCGGCGCTTGTCGGCGCCGGTGAAGGCGCCCTTCTCGTGGCCGAACAGCTCACTCTCGATGAGCGTGCGAGCGATGGACCCGCAGTCGAGGACGACGAAGGGCTGGTCCTTGCGCCGGCTCGCTTCGTACAGCGACCAGGCGACGACCTCCTTGCCGGTGCCGGTCTCGCCGTGGATGAGCACGGTGGCGTCGGTCTTCGCCACGCGCTCGAGGCGCGAGAACACCGCGCGCATCGCCGGCGACGCGCCCACGGCGCCGTTCAGCTCGGTCTTGTCCGACAGCGGCTGCGCCACCGTGTCCTTGCCCATCCGCAACGTCAGCGCGACGTCGCCGACGGCGATGGTCGCGCCGTCCTCGACGAGGGCGTCGAAGACGCGCACGCCCGCCACGGTCGTGCCGTTGGTGCTGCCCAGATCGCGAAGTCGCAGGCCCCGCGACGTCGCCACGAGCTCGGCGTGCACGCTCGACACCGTGGGCCGATCGAGGATCAGGTCATTGCCCGGCCCGGCGCCGATGCGCACCGTGGTCGCGTCGAAGCGGTGCTTGCGCCCGCCGCTCTCGACCAGCTCGAACACCGGACGCTCGAGCGTCAGGCCGCTCGATGCCTTGACCACCACCGTCGCGCCACGCTGATTGCTCATGCGCCCAGACTCGACGGTGCGGTGGTCCGGACACAAGGGGGCCCGCTGCCGCAGGGCGTCGCGCCGGCGGGCGTCTCGCCGCGCCCCTCGCTCGACGGCTCCTGTAGGCTGACGCGGTGCGACTCTTTTCCCGGCTCGGCTCGTGGCTGCGCGCCCGCGGTGCGCTCGCCGACCCTCGTCCGGCACTCTCCGGGGGCGTCGGCGCCGACGCCGGCCGGGCCGAGCGCAGCCCGCCGGCGCCACCAGCGCGGCCGAAGCCGCCGACGCCGGCGGGCCGCAGCCGCGCGACGCCCGAGCGGCCGGCGCTGGACGCCGAGACGCTGGCGCGTCTGCCCCGGGCGCCGGCCGACGTGTTCCGTCAGCGGCTGCTCGAGGCCCTGCGCAACGCCAGCAGTGACGTCCACGTGGCGCAGCTCGACAGCTGCGTGCGCGTGCTCGTGCTGGCGCAGCAGGCCCGCGCTGCCGACGAGCGCATCGACACCGCGCTGCGCGAGGTCGAGAGCGGCACGCACCCGCTGTTGTCGTTGACGTGGTCGGCGCTGCGCGACGCGCGGCCACCGTTCTCGCCGGCGCCCCTCGAGTGGGCGCCTGAGGACCTCGCGCCCTTCCTCGACGGTGACGCCGGCCTGCTGTTCTTTCTCGATGTCGAGGCGATCGCGCTGGCGGTGCAGCAGGCGACCGAGTCGCTCGGCCTCGCCGCCGCCGTCGAGGACGACGCCAGCCTGGTGTGCGTGTCCGACGGGCGCTTCATCGCCCACATCAACACGAGCGCTCTCGTCGCTGAGGCCCTGTGGACGGGGTCCGGCCCGCTGTCGGTGCTGATGCGTCGGGTGCAGCAGCTGCCGGCCGAGCTGCGCAGCTTCGTCGCGCTGCTGCGCGGGCTCGAGCGCCGGTTCGTCGGTCGCCGGTTCGAGGTGCAGGGCGAGTGCCTGGTCGCCCGCGGCGCCGGCGATGTCGCGCGCATCGACTACCGCCAGCTCGCCGCCGCCGCGCGGGCCAGCGGCCTTGGCATCGACGCGTTCCTCGCCGGCGCGCGCCTCGACGATCTGCTCGAACAAAGCGGCGACGTCGCCATGCTGGTGCGCTCGCCCGGCTACAGGAAGGCGTGGCCCGACGTCGTCTGCGCGGAGAGCGACGGCGCCCTGCTCGTCGCCGTCCGCGAGGAGGACGGCCGCGCGCGGCCGATCAAGGCGTTCGCCGACGACGCCCCCGAGCGGTTCGCCTTCCTGCAGCGCGAGGCGCTGCGGCAGCTGCCGTTCTTCAAGGTCGACGGGCACGCCTTCGTCGTCGAGCTGGCCGCTGCACCCGGCGGCCGCCGCCACGCTGACGCGCGGACCTGCGGATTGGTGGGCGACAAGGCCGCGACGCTGCTCTTGAACCCGCGGCTCTTGCGCGGGTTCCTCGAGCAGCTGGGCCCGGTGCCCCCGGTCGTCGAGGTCGAGACGCTGAGCGAAAACGTCGTGCTCGTGCGTCCGGCCCAGGTAGCCCTCGAGGATGGTGGCAGCGAAGTCGTCGACGTCGGTCCGGTGATGGCCGAGGCGCGCCGGCGCGCGCTCCGCCTCGAAGGCGACCTGTTCGACGATGGCGCCGACCCGCTTGAGGTGCGTCGCACGCTCGTGATGCCCGACGTCGGCGCCGGGCACTTCGGGGTGACGCTGGTCCCCGACGAGTTCTTCGTGCTCGCCGATCAGGCCGCGCAGACCGGCGACCTCGGCCGCGCCCACGCCGACTATCTGCGCGGCCTCGCCTTCGAGTCCCTCGGCCTGACCGACAAGGCGGTGCGCGCGTTCGAGCGCGCGGTGCGCGCCCGTTCGGACGACGGCGAGCTGAACCTCGCGCTCGGGCGGACGCTGTCGGCGTCGGGCGAGCACGGCCGCGCCGTCTCGGTGCTGGAGCGCGCCGCCGGCGCGCTGCCCGAGCACGCTGACGTGCAGAACGCGCTGGGTGTCGCGCTGTACAAGTCGGGCTCCGCTGGCGACGCCCGCCTTGCGTTCCTGCGCGCGGTCAAGCTGAGCCCCGACGAGGTCGGCTTTCTCGTCAACCTCGGACGCACCTGCTGCGACGTACGCCTGTTCGCGGAGGCGAAGATCGCCCTCGACCGCGCGTTGCGCCTCGAGCCGTCGTCGGCCGAGGCCCACGCATCGATGGCCGTGCTGTGCCATCGCACCGGCGAGAAGGCGCGCGCCCTGAAGCACGCGCGCGCGGCGCTGGCCGAGGAGCCCGAGGACGACACGGTGCGCGAGCTGCTGCGCATGCTCGACGACGAGGTGTGAGGACGGGCCCGACGCCGGGCCTCGCCTGATCCCGCTGGTCGTCCGCGACCGCGCCGCGTAACCCGAGCACATGCTCGCCACGCTCGTCCCCTTGCTGCTCCTCTCGCCGATAGCGACGCCCTCGACGGCCGGCCCGTCCGCGCCGTCGCCGTCGCCGTCATCCTCGCCTGCGACCGGCCCGGTGTTCCCGTTCCCGCGGCTCGAGCAGCGCCTCGACAACGGGCTGCGCACCGTCGTCGTGCCCACCGACAAGAGCGGCTTCTTCGCGCTGTACGAGCTGGTGGGCACCGGCTCGCGCGACGAGGTCGAGCCCGGCCGCTCGGGGTTCGCCCACTTCTTCGAGCACATCATGTTCAAGGGCACGAAGGCCGTGCCCGCCGACGCGCGGGTCGCGCTGCTTGCCTCGCTTGGCGTCGACGAGAGCGGCTTCACCACCGACGACTTCACCGGCTACTCGCTGGTGGGGCCGGCCGAGGCCCTTCCGCGCATCCTCGAACTCGAGGCCGACCGCTACCAGAACCTGACCTACGGAGAGGACGTCTTCCGCGTCGAGTCGCGCGCGGTGCTCGGCGAGTACAACAAGAACTTTTCGAACCCTGACAACAAGGCAGAGGAGGCGCTGTTTGATCTGGCCTTCGACAAGCACACGTACAAGCACACGACGATGGGCTTCCTCGCCGACATCGAGCAGATGCCCGACGGGTACCGGTACGCGCGCTCGTTCTTCGAGCGCTTCTACACGCCCGACAACGTCCTGCTGGTGGTCGTTGGCGACGTCGATCCCGACGCCGTCCACGCCGCGACGGCGCGGGCCTTCGCTGGCTGGAAGGGCAGGCGCGCGAAGACCGACCTGCCCGACGAGCCGCCGCTGTCCGCCGAGCGGCGCCGGACCATCGGCTGGGCGAACCCGACGCAGGACCGGCTGCACGTGGGCTGGCGCGTGCCCTCGGCGGTGGACGACCCGAAGCAGGCGGCGCTCGGGCTGCTGCTGCAGGGCTACGCCTTCGGCCCGTCGAGCGCGCTGGCGCGGCAGGTCGTCCTCGACGACCAGCTGGCCGAGAGCGTCGACGCTGCGTGGAGCATGCACAAGGACGCGTCGCTGTTCCCCGTCGCTTCGACGATCAAGGAGGGCAAGCGCCCCGACGACGTCCTCGATCGCGTGCAGCGCGCGCTGGACGCCATAGGCGAAGGCACCATCGACGCGCGCCGCTTCGACGACGTCCGCTCGAACCTGCGCTACGGGCTCTTGATGCAGCTGACGTCGGCCGAGAGCATCGCGAGCACGCTGGTGTTCGTCAGCGGTCCGTCCCTGGACACCGGCGCCGTCGACGCCGTCCACGCCGCGCTCGCCGCGCTGACGCCCGCCGATATGCAGGCATACGTGCGGGCGCACTTTGGTCGCGCGCAGCGCGCCGTGGTTGTGCTGCATCACGAGTCGACCCCATCGAAGAAGGAAGGTGCTCGATGAGCCGCGCGCTGCCTCGTCTGTCGCCGCCCCGCGCGCTCGTCGCGCTGGTCGCTGCTGGCCCGCTGTGGGCGTCGTGCGTCAGCACCCAGCAGGTCGAGGGGCCAGGCCCCGATCCACGCGCCC
>VGSZ01000042.1 GCA_016874845.1 Deltaproteobacteria bacterium | reverse complement strand
GCACGCGGCGCATCGCCCTGGTCGGCCGCCCCCACGTCGTCGTCGCCCGCGGCAACGACGGCGGCCGCGTCTTCTTCGACGACGTCGACTTCGAGTCCTACCTGCAGACGCTGCGCGACAGCGTGCGCGAGGGTCTCGTTCGTCTGCACGCGTGGTGCCTGATGAAGACCGAGGTGCGGCTGCTGGCGACGCCGGTGCGGCTGCCCCTCGCGCAGGTCGTCCAGCGCCTGCACACGAGCCACGTCCGCCGCGTGAACACGCGCACCGGGCGCAGCGGCCACCTCTTCGAGGGGCGCTTCCGCTCGGTGCTGATCCCGCAGGAGTGCGTCGCCGACGTCGTACGCTGGATCCACCTGTGGCCGGTGCGCGCCGGACGCGTGCGCCGCGCCGAGACCTACCCGTGGTCGTCACACCGGGCCTACGTCCGCGGCGACGAGTGGGGCGACCTCGCCGACGCCTGGACCCTCCTTGGCGGCTGGGGTGACACGCTGCCGACGGCGCAGCGGGCCTTCGCGCGCTTCGTCGAGGCTGCGGCCCTCGACAAGGACGAGCTGCCGGTGCCCGAGGTCCTGCACGGCGTAGCCGGCGACCGCGACTTCGCTGAGGGCGTGCTCGCCGAGGCCGGTGTCGAGTGGCGCGGACGACGCCGCCCGGCGCTCGCGACGTTGGCGAGCCGCGTCTCGATGGTGATGGGCGTGACCGTCGACGATCTCACCTGCAAGTCGCGCTACCAGGAGCTGGTCATGGCCCGGCGCCTGTTCGCTACCGCCGCCGTAAGGCACGCCGACCGCAGCGTCACCGAGGTCGCGGCGTTCCTGAACCGCGACAAGGCGCAGGTCAGCCGGCTGGTGCAGCAGGGCATGCGACAGCTGCGGGACGAGGCCTTCGCGTCGCTGCTCGAGGCCATCAAGGGCCGCGGCCCCCGCGAGACCGCCACCGAGGAGTGACGGCGGCGCACCGTGGTGAGGGGCGCGACGGCAGAGCCGCGGCGATGGGGGCGCGACGTCAGGGCCGCGGCGGCGGGCCGGCGCGGTCGACGCGGCGCACGGCGTCGACGAGGGCGTCGCCATCGAGGGCATCGCGCACCGCGCGACGGACGACGGCGGGCAGCCCGAGGGCGCCCTTGATCGCCCGGCGGGCGGGGCGGCGCTTCGCCGGCGCGAGCACGCTCGCGAGGAGCGCGCTGGAGGCGAGCGGCACGCCGCGCGTGGCGGCGAGGGCGCGCACGCCCCGCTCGGCCCGACGCGCGCGGCGCTCGTCGACGCCGAGTGACGCCGCCAGCTCCAGGACGTAGGCCCGACGGCAGCGCTCGATGACCACCGCCGACGGCGGCAACGCGCGGCGGATCGTGGTCCAAGCGCCCCGGCCCGTCGCCATCGCCTTGTAGGCAGCGAGGCGCTCGGCGCGCGCGCTGCGCGCGGCGGCGAGGGCGGCGCTGTCGACGTCGGCGAGCGTCGCGCCGAGCACGTCGAGGTCGTGCAGGTCGCCGAGGGCCTCCTGCATCTTCTTCAGCGGCTTCGCGACCCGCGCGTGCAGGTCGGGCAGCAGGCTCTCGAGGGTGTAGCGCAGGCGCTTGACCCCGACGCGCGTGCGGTGGAGCGACTCCGGGTCGCGACGACGCATGGCGATGACGTGCAGCGCGCGCGCGTCGTCGAAGCGCGCCAGTGCCAGGTGCAGGAGCAGCGGGCGACGACGCAGCGCGTGCTCGGCCAGCAGCGGCATCGTGCGCATCCGTCGGTCCCAGCCTTCGATGTCGAAGGCCTGCAGCGCGGCGCGCGCGTCGCCGATCAACCCCGCGAGCGGCGCCTGCAGGCGGGCGTCGACTGCGGCGCGGTGATCATCGGGGACGAGCCGCGCCCAGTCGCACATCACCTGCGCGTCGCGCAGCGCGCCAAGCCCATCGAACAGTCCGCGCGCCGCGCCAGCGAGACCGCGCCAGTCCGCGCGGTGGATGAGGTCGACGTCGGCCAACCCCTGGGCAAGCGACCGGCAGCGCCGCAGCGCGACCCGCAGGTCGTGCACGACGGCGGCGTCGCCGGCGAGGTCGACGTCGAGGGCGCGCGCGTGCAGCGCGCGAACGGCGGCCATGTGTTCGCCGAGGCTCATCGTCGTCTCCAGACCGAAGGCACCTCGTGGCCGAGCCCGGGCGCGCACGCCGCCCCGGAGCGCGACCACTGCAGGCCGTCGCCGAGCGACGCGCGGAAGACGCCTGTGCGACACATGCACTCCAGATAGCACGGCGTCCCGGGCATCGATGGTGACGTCCCGGTGACAGCGAAGGCCCCGGCGCGGATTTCTCGACCCCGGGCGGGGTGGTCGCTACGTTCGCCGGCTGGAGGCCGCCGTGGTTGCGTTCGACGACCCATCCCTGTTCATCAATCGCGAGCTGTCGATGCTCGCGTTCCAGCGCCGTGTGCTCGAAGAGGCGCAGGACCCCGGCATTGCGCTGTACGAGCGCGTGAAGTTCATGGGGATCGTCGCATCGAACCTCGATGAGTTCTTCATGGTGCGCGTCGCCGGGGTCAAGCAGCAATACGTCGGCAACGTCGTCGAGAGGTCCGCCGATGGCAAGTCTCCGCAGGAGCAGCTGCTGCAGATCTCAGAGTCGGCCCGGCAGCTCGTCGGCGAGGTCGACCACGTCTACGCCGAGCTGAACGCCGCGCTGCGCGAGCGGGCCGGCGTGCACCTGTTGACCTTCGGCGAGCTGACCCCCGAGCAGCAGACGGCGGCGCGAGAGTGGTTCAACACCAACGTGTTCCCGGCGCTGACGCCCCTCGCTGTTGATCCGGGGCACCCGTTCCCCCACCTGCGCAACAAGTCGCTGAACGTCTGCCTGCTGCTGCGACGTCGCGCCGTCGTCGAGAAGCCGCGACGAGGCAAGACCAAGAAGAGCGTCGGCCCGGCGGGCGAGCCGTTGGCGCTGGCGGTGGTGCAGGTGCCGTCGGTGATGTCGCGGCTGGTGAAGCTGCCTTCCTCGAGCGGTACGGCGTGGCTGCCCCTGGAGCAGCTCATCGCGATGCACGCCGCCGAGCTGTTCCCCGGCTTCGAGATCGCCGAGGCGGCCTTTTTCCGCGTGACCCGCAACTGGGACATCTCCATCGACGAAGAGGAGCAGGAGGATCTGCTCAAGGCGGTGCAGGAGGAGCTTCGTCGTCGTGACCGCGGCATGGCGATCCGCCTCGAGATCAGCCACTCGGCGTCGGCCGAGCTCGAGGGCACGCTGTGCCGGCTGCTGCGCGTCGAGCAGTGGGAGATCTTCCGGGTGCAGGCGCCGCTGCAGCTGCAGGACTTCATGTCGATCGGCGAGCACGATGTGCGCCCCGAGCTGCACCAGGAGCCGCTGGTACAGGCGGTCGCGCCAGCGTTTCGCGAACAGGACTCGGTGATCGCCGTCGTGCGCGACCGGGACGTGCTCGTCCACCATCCCTACGAGTCGTTCGACCCCGTCGTGCGCTTCATCGAGGAGGCCGCCGACGATCCCTCAGTGCTCGCCATCAAGCAGACCTTGTACCGCACGTCCTGGAACTCACCGTTCGTGCGCGCGCTCTCGCGCGCGGCGGAGAACGGCAAGCAGGTCGCGGTGCTCGTCGAGATCAAGGCCCGCTTCGACGAGGCCAACAACATCGTCTGGGCCCGTCGCCTCGAAGAGGCCGGCGTTCACGTCGTCTACGGCCTGATCGGCCTGAAGACCCACTGCAAGGTGGCGCTCGTCGTGCGCCGCGAGGGAAGCGCGATCCGACGCCTGATCCATCTGGGCACGGGCAACTACAACCCCAACACCGCGCGCGTCTACACCGACCTGAGCTTCTTCACCGCCCGCACCGACATCGCCGACGACGTCAGCGCGTTGTTCAACATGCTGACCGGGCTGTCCGACCCGCCCAAGTGGAAGAAGCTCGCCGTCGCCCCGATGAACCTGCTCGACCGTCTGGTGTTCCTGATCAACCGCGAGGCGGAGCGGGCCCGCAGGGGCGAGCCAGCGCGCATCGTCGCGAAGATGAACGCGCTGGTCGACCCGACGATCATCCAGGCGCTGTACGCGGCGTCGTCGGCCGGCGTTGACGTCGACCTGATCGTGCGTGGCATGTGCGCGGTCCGCCCGGGAGTGCCCGGCGTGTCCGAGCGCATCCGCGTGACGTCGATCGTCGACCGCTTTCTCGAGCACCACCGCATCTTCGTCTTCGGCGCCGGCCTCCAGACCGAGGTCTTTCTGGCGTCGTCGGACTGGATGGGGCGGAACTTCCTGCGTCGCATCGAGACCATGTTTCCCGTCGAGGATCCGGCGTTGCGCACCCGCATCCTCGACGAGATCATCGGCCTGCATCTCGCCGACAACGTCAAGGCGCGGCGCCTGAAGGCCGACGGCTCGTGGAGCCGCGTGCGACCCGCCGACGGCGCTACGCCTTTGCGCAGCCAGACGGCGCTTCTGCACATGGCGCAGACAGCGCCTTCGGGGGGCGAGGGCCCGCGGACCAAGCGGGGCGAGACTTCGGCCCGGCTGACGCTGTCCCCCCGCTGACCGACCACGGATCCGCCCCCCGGGGAGCCGCAGCGCGCGGTCGCCCGTTCGCGTCCGGGACGGCTCGTCGTTGACAGCAATGGCCCTATCGGGCGAGCAACAGCAACGCCGCCGAACGGTCGGGCCACGAAGGAGCGGGCATGGTGACGGAGCAGGACATCGAGGGCTACCTCATCCGCATGGGCGTCAGCTTCGACCTCGTCGGCAAACGCACGTGGATGATCCGCGACAGCGAGGACGCCGTCGACAACCTCGTCGTCACGCTGAACGACCCGATCATCGTGTTCTCGGTGAAGCTCGCCGTGATCCCCGAGGGCTGCGACCGGCTCAAGCTCTACGAAGAGCTGCTGCGCCTGAATGCCCGCGAGATGCTGCACGGCGCCTACGGCCTCGAAGGCAACTCGATCCTCGCCACCGACACGCTGCAGGCGGAGCACCTCGACTTCAACGAGTTCCAGGCGTCCGTCGACGCCCTGAACCTCTGCATCACCAGCCACTACCGCCACCTGCAGGCGTACCTGCGGCCGCCAACGCGGCCGAGACCGGCATGATCGCGACGACGCCGGCATGACCGGCCCCCCGCGACAGGCCGTGCAGCCGACCGGCGCGCGACCTACACTGGCGGGGACGTAGACGACGACACGACGAAGGAAGACCGGTCGCAGCCAGCGCCGACAGTTACGGGAGATGGGATGACGATCTTCAACCGCCTCGGGACGCTCCTCAAGTCCAACGTCAACGACGCGATCTCGAAGGCCGAGGACCCCGAGAAGATGCTGAACCAGATGCTGCTCGACATGCAGCAGCAGCTGGTCGAGGCCAAGAAGCAGGTCGCCGTCGCGATCGCCGACGAGAAGCGCCTCGCCAAGCAATTCGAGCAGGAGAAGACCCAAGCCGTCGAGTGGGAGAAGAAGGCCATGCTGGCGGTCAAGGCCGGCAACGACGATCTGGCCAAGCAGGCGCTCCAGCGTAAGACCGAGCATGAGAAGCTCGCTGTCGGCTACGAGCAGCAGTGGCAGGCGCAGAAGACCGCCGTCGACCAGCTGAAGACCGCGCTGACCGGGCTGAACAGCAAGATCGAAGAGGCGAGGCGCAAGAAAAACCTGCTCGTCGCCCGCGCCAAGCGCGCCGAGGCCCAGCGCACCATCGCCGAGACAATGGATGGGCTGTCGAACACGTCGGCGTTCGACACGATGTCCAGGATGGAAGAGAAGATCAACAAAGCCGAGGCCGAGGCGCAGGCCACCTACGAGCTGGCGCAGACGGCGTCGGGCGACGACCTGAAGGCGAAGTTCGACGCCCTCGAGAACGTGGAGGCGGACGACGCCCTCGCCGCGCTGAAGGCCAAGATGGGCGTCGCCCCTGCGGCGCAGGCGCAGCCGGCGATGCAGGAGCAGCAGTCACTCGAAGACATCGAGAAGCAGATCGAGGCCGAGCTGGCCGCGAAGCGCTGAAGGACCGCCGGAAGGTCGGCGGTGCCCTCTTGGCTGTCCGTCGTCGTCCGCTCGCCGACGGCGGAGACGCGCGCTGTGCTCGCCGACCGGCGCCCTGGCTCGACACCGGTCTCGCGCCAGCTTTTGAATCCCGCGCATGGGTGCGGGCGCGTCACACCGTCGACGGCGGGATCCCCGGCGCGTCATCGGCGTCGGGCGCCGGGCGGCGCGCGAGCGTGACGAAGTCGTAGAGGCCGCCGGCCGGTGGGCGCACGTCGAGGGCGACGAAGCGCCGGGCGAACGCGTGGACCACCGCGTGGATCTGCGCCGGCGCGTAGCCTTCGGACTCAAGCACCTCGACGAAGGCGATGGCGTTGGCGTCGTGGGCAGCCTCGACGAGAGTGTCGACGGGCAACGCGTCGATCCACGCGCGCCACTCAGACAGCGTCCGCGGGTGCTTCGGCGATGACGTCACGTCCAGCCGCCCACCGCCGCGGCCTCGCCGAGGTCGGCCTGCAGCGCCAGCGCCACGACGTCACGATCGATGCGCAAATCGGTCTGCGCGCGCACGCCCTCCCACTCGCCGCCGAGCTCGAGCGACTGCGGCACGACGATCACGTCGTGGAACAGCTTGCCGTTGACGTCGTCGTACAGGCCGCGGACCTCATCGAGCGTACGGTCGAGGCCGTCGTCCGGCTTCTTGTACTGCCAGTCGAGGTTGTAGAAGGCGACGGCCTTGTCCTGACCCTTGCGCCACAGGCGCCCCTCGCGCTGCTCCATGTTCTGGCGCGACCAGGTGTCGCGGTCGAGGTGCACGCCGACGTTGGCCCACTGCAGGTTCTGGCCCTCTTGATAGGCGGGGCCGAACAACGTCGCCGTGGTGACGTCGCTATTCTTGCCGATCACCTGGTCGAGCACGAACTTCTGCCATTGGTTCGCGTCGTAGGTGCGTCCGTCAGCGTCGACGTACGGCTGCTTGGTGAACGGCAACTTGTGGCCGTCGAGCTCGGTGAGCTTCTTGCCGTCCTGGAAGAAGTGGATCTCCTTGCCTAGGCAGGCAGCGTGGAGCTTGCCGGGGACCTTCTTCGACAGCGTCTGCGCCGACTGCAGGACGTAGTCGGGGTCATCGGAGAACAGCACCGAGCGCGTCGACGGCTTGTCGGCGAGGTGGCCGCGTACGAGCTCGACAGCGCGGTCGAGCTTGGCGGGGTTGTTGGTCAGCTCGTTCAGCTTCAGGATCGTCTCCCGCAGCTGCGTCCCGAACATCTGGGCGATGCGCTTGTCCTTTGCCAGCGGCTCGATCTCGCGGCGAGTGCGGCCACGCTCGTCGACGAACTCGCGCTTGACGCCCTGGTCCCGGTACAGGCTGACCATACCGCGCAGCACCTTGGCGATGCTCCTGCTGCGCTTCCTGTACTCGTCCTCCATCTTCGACGGCATGACGAGGGCTTCAGTGGTCAGCGAGAACTTCGACAGCTTCTGCTCGTCCATGCGCTTGTCGGCGTAGAGCACGTTGGCGCGGATGAACGACTGCATGTTGTGCTTGGGGTCGACCTTCTCGCCGGGCTGCAGCTCCACGGCGTCGGTGACCCCGACGGCGCGGCCGCCGACGATGCGCAGGTGCAGGTTCGTGAATTTGCGGATCTCGTAGCGCGCGTCTTTGCCTTCAACGCGGTCGTTCAGGTCCTGGTTGTTCGCGATGGCAATCAACGTCATCGTTTCGTCGATGCCGCGGGTCATCGCGCTCGCCGTCATCACGACCTTATGGTCGTGCTTGAACGACAGCGCCGCCGCGCCGCCGACGGTCTTGCGGTTCGCGATCTTGTGCGCCTCGTCGAAGATCACCGCGCCGTAGTGCGCGCTATCGAACGTCTTGCCCGACGCGTCCTTGCCAGCGCGCACCGCCTTGCTGAACTCGGCGAAGTCCATGAACCGCAGGCGCTTGACGAACGCGTCGGCGTCCTTCGGCTCCATGAATTTTCGCGCCTCGGCGGCCATGTTGCCGCCGAGCCCCGGCGGACCGACGACGAGGATCGGGCGGTCTTCGCCTTTGGTCTTCGTCAGGTGCTGCATGGCGCCGAGAGCCACCAGCGTCTTGCCCATGCCGGTGCCTAGCGCGATGACGCCCTTGTAGTCGTTGCTCGCCAGCCACGCGATCGACTTCTTCTGCCAGTAGGTGAAGTCGAGGTCGCGGGTCTTGCCGTCGGCGCCCTCGACGCGCGTCTTGAAGCCGCCGATCTTCCCAGGCGTGAACGCCGCCAGGTTCTTGTCGTCGGTGACGCGTTCGATGCGGCTCAGCTCGTCGAAGTGCGCCTGCAGCAGATCGCGCGCCGGTCCGGACACGACGGTGCCTTTGACAACGTCGCGCACCAGCTTGTAGTGGTCGGCGCCAAAGACGAACGTCGTGTTGCCGGTGCCGTCTTTGTATTTCACCGACGGGTCGAGCTCGCTCAAGCGCCGCAGGCTGCGCCGCACCTCGGTCCACTCGCGGTTGTCGGGGATGCGCACCATCAGCTTGTCGCGAATCTGACCGCGCTCTTTCACCTTCGTCGCCGTCACGAAGGCCTCGCCGTTCGTCGGTCGCAGCGGCAGCTCGCCCTTCGTCGGGTCGAGGTCGACGCCCTTGCCCGACCGGCGCGCGACCTCGTTCGCGAGGTCGTCGAGAAAGATGCCCTTGAAGGGCCCCTCGACGACGACGCGGCGGCTGAGCAGATCGCCCGAGTCGCGGCCCCACTTCGTAGCGTACACGCGGGTCAGGTCGTTCTTCTTGTCCTCGAGCAACGAGACGTACTCGACGTCGCCGGGCAGGCGCGACAGCTCTTTGTCGGTCAACGAGCGCAGCGACTGCAGCGCCACGGGCTCGGCGGCGACGGCGGCGGCGACGGTGTCGGCGTCGAACTCGTCGGCGCGGTGGGCGACGAACTCGGCGATGCTCGCGAGTTCTTTGACCTCGCCGCCGTGGTCGTAGACGTAGGGCGTGCCCGTGGCGGCGTCGTAGGCGACGAGGGCGCCCTTGCCGAGGTCGTTCTTTCCCGCGCGCGCTGCGCCGTCGGGCACCGACGGGTCGTTGTGCGGTCGCCGAAAGGAGGGCAGCGGGTTGTCTGCGGTGCTCTTGACGATGAACACGCCCTTGCCCCGCGCGGTCAGCGACATCAGGTCGCGGTAGGTGCGCACGATCTCGTCCTTGACCTGCGCGTCCTTGCGGCTGCCGTCGAGGGCGTCGAACAGCTTCAACAGCCGCGCGCAGCCGTCCTGCACCTCGCGCACCGTCTTGGGCGTCGCCTTCTGCGTCAGCACGATGCGCGCCGCCTCGAAGTCGGCGACGGTCTGGTGGAACACGACGTCGGCGGCCGGCGCGCGGGCGGGCGTCGTTGCGGCGGCGGGCGCGGCCCCGCGGGCCTGCAGCAGCGTACCCACCGGCGAGGCGCCGTCCGCCGACGTGAGCGGGCGGTGGTCGCTGGCGCCGCGGTAGGCCCCCGCTGCGCCGGTGCGGTCGAGGGCTCTGCGAGCGGCGTCGGTGGTCTCGGCGGCGGCGTCGAGCAGCGCCTGCTGCACCTGCGCCGTCGACAGCTTCGTCGTCGCGGCGACGGCGTCGATCATCGCCTTCGCCCGGCCCATCGGCACCGCGCCGGCGTGAGCGAAGCCGGCCTGCTGCGCCCACGCGTCGGCGGCGTTTCGGGCCTGCTGGGCGGCGCGGGGCGCTAGGGCGGTGGGGGTCGTCTTCATGGGGCACTCCAGCGGCGGCCCCGACCGCGACGGGCGGGCGGGACATCGGCCGTAGAGTGTAGCGCCGACGCTGTCCCTTTGGCGTCGCCGCCCCGCGACGCGGAGCGTCGATCGCGCTCAGGCCGACGATGACCGCTTCAGCGGCGCGACCTTCAGCCGCGACAGCAAGGCGCGATCCTCGTCGTCGGGCAGCCTTGCGCCCCAGACGCCGAACGTCGTGCCCGGCCGGGTGCGCTCCCCGCCGACGAGGATCTCGTTCAGCCCCCGCGGCGGGGTTACGACCCGCGCGCTGCCGAACGCGCGCCGGAACGACGCCCGCGTGCGGCGCCGCACGTCGGCGTGGGCGCCGACCTCGGTGATCACGTTGGCGACCACGACGCCGCCGTCGGCGACGCGGCCCCGCACCAGAGCCAGCGTGTCGCCCTCGGGGACTCGCGAGCGCACGACGTCGCCGGCGCCGGTCAGGAACAGGTCGTCTATGACGGCGTCGAAGCGCTCGGCGGTCTGCGCGAGGAACTCGTAGGCGTCGGCGACATGAACCTCGACCCCGCTGTCGTCGAGGTGCAGGTGACGACGCGCAAGCTCGATGACGCCCTCGTCGACCTCGACGCCCACCAGACGCACATCGGGCAACAGCGTCCGCAGCTGCCGGGTCACCGTGCCGCCGCCGAGCCCCAGCACGAGCACCGAGCGCGGCGGGCCCTCGTGGCGCAGCAGACACCCGAAGGTGAGGCAGTCCCACGAGTAGCCGGTGAGCACGTGCTGGGGATGCCACGTCGCGTAGGTGGCGCCCTGCACGTCGAGGTCGACGCGATCGCCGACGCGCACGACGGTCATCGCGTTCCAGCGTGTGGTCTTTTCGGCGAGTTGCTCGGAGCGCACCCGCGGCAGGGCGGCGCGGGCGGGCGGGGGGGGGAGCGGCGAGGGGGGGGGCTTTTCCGTCGGCACCAGCGGAGTGTACCGGAGGTCATGACCACCGACGCCGCCCAGCGCCTGGCCCTCGCTGCCCACCTGCCCACGGCGCTCGACGCCGTGCCGACGCTGTCGCCCGACCACCGAGGCAAGGTGCGCGACGTCTTCGCCCTCGGTGCCGACGAGCTGCTGCTCGTGGCCACCGACCGCGTCTCGGCGTTCGACGTCGTGCTCGGCACCATCCCGCTGAAGGGCCAGCTGCTCACCGAACAGAGCGCGTTCTGGCTGCAGCGGGCTGCGGCGGTGGCGCCGACGCACCTCGTCGAGCGCGTCGATGCCGCGGTCCTGCGCTGTCGGCGCGCCGAGGCGTTTCCCATCGAGATCGTCGTGCGCGGTTACCTCGCCGGCTCCCTGATGCGCGAGCCCCCCGCGACCCGTGGGCGGGCCTACGGGCTCACCATCGACCCGACCATCGCGCCGTGGGCGCCGTTTCCGACGCCGGTGCTCACGCCGACGACGAAGGAGGCCGTCGGCGTGCACGACCAGCCCTGCTCCCTCGACGACCTCGTGGCGTCGGGCCGGCTCGCGCGCCACCACGTCGAGCGCGTCGTCGAGCTCGCGCTGGCGCTGTTCCGGATGGGCGCGGCCCACGCCGACGCGCAGGGCCTGATCCTCGTCGACACCAAGTACGAGATGGGGCTCCTTCACGGCGAGGTCTGCGTGATCGACGAGGTCCACACCGCCGACAGCTCGCGCTTCTGGGTCAAGGCTACCTACGCCGAGCGCATCGCCCGCGGCGAGCCCCCGGAGATGCTCGACAAAGAGAACCTGCGACGGTGGCTCCTGGCGCGGGGCTTCTCGGGGCACGGGACGCCGCCGGCCCTCGACGACGCGATCCGCGTCGATGTGGGCGCGTGGTACTGGGACCTGACTGAGCGCGTGGTCGGCGCCCCGTTTCTGCCCACCGCCGGCGGCGGTGCGCGCGTGGCCGAAGTCGTCCGCCGCTTCGTGCCTCACGGCTGACGGCGCCGCGCCGCATCCGGGCGGGGCGGCCGCGTCCTCGTGCCTCCGCGCCGTGGCTTTTTTGCACGCTGGCTTGCGGTCGGGGCGTCGATTCGTGGACGATGGCGCCGTGGCGAAGTGGAACGTCGTCATCGATCAGGCGGGCAACGTTAGCGCGGCCGACGCCGAGACTCGCGCGGCGCTGGCGCGTGCACCCGGTCGGTACCGCACGCACCTGGCCGGCGGCCTCGTCGTGATGACCCTTGACGAGGGGACGGGCGCCGTGGCGCGCGAGGGCGAGGTGCTGGCGCTGTGCGGCGACGCGGCGACGATCCCGCCGTTGACGTTGATGAACCTGCTCGGCCAGAACCGCGAGACCGGGCGGCTCGTGCTCAAGCAGGGCTCCACCGAGCGTGTCGTGCTCCTCCTGAAGGGCGACGTCGCCAGCGTCGGCAGCAACCTGCCGCGCGACCGCCTCGGCGCGTTCCTCGTGCGGATGGGCAAGATCGACAACGCCGCCCTAGAAGGCGCGCAGCTCGAGGCCGAGCGCACGAACAAGCGCATCGGCCAGACGCTGCTGTCGCGCGGCGCGATCGACGCCCACGAGCTGTGGAGTGCCATCCAGGAGCAGATCACCGAGCTCTTCTCTGACGTCATGCAATGGAACGAGGCGAGCTTCGCGCTGTATCGCGTATCCCCCGTCTACAAGTTCCCGTCGACGCCACCGCTCAGCATGCAGGGCCTGCTGCTCGAGGCCGTGCGGCGCGCCGACGAGATGAGCGTCTACCGGGAGCGCATCCCGTCGGCGACGGCGCGCGTGCGCCGCACCGACCGGCCCATCCCCGACGGCCTTCAGAGCGACGAAGAGGCCGCGCTGTACCGGCGCGCGCTCCAGGCCGTCGGCACCGAGGCCTCCATCGCCGACGTCGCGCGCGCGCTGCAGGTCGCTGAGTTCGACGCCACGCGCGCCTGCTACGGTCTGGTCAAGCGTGGCCTCATCGAGATCGTCAAGGTCGATGCCGACGCGCCGGCGCACCCGCTGTCGCTCCAGAACCGCCATCGTCTCGAGATCTACAACCAGGCGCTGCGCGAGATCCACGCCGAGGTCGTGCGGGTCGACGCCTTCGAGCGCTTCGTCGTCGGCGTGCGCAAATTCCTCGTCGATCCTGCGCACGCGTTCGCGCCGCTGTTCCGCGGTGTCACCCCCGACGCCACGGGAGCCATGCCCATCGACGCCATCGCAAAGAACCTCGGGGCGCTCGTCGCCGCCGGGCACGACCCTTCGGCGGTGCTTCACGAGGCCTTCAACGAGCTAACGTTCTTCATGCTGTTCCAGTGCTCCGAGCTGCTCGACCCCGAGAGCGACGACCGGGTCGGGCGGCGCGTACGCGACATCCACGCGGCGATGCAGTGAGGGGGTGTCCGGCGCAGCACGTCGACGAAAGGGCGCGCGATGAAGTGGTTCAAGAAGGCCATCGACAAAGCGACGGGGCGGAGCGGGCGCGAGTATGCCGAGCAGCTGGTGACCCGCGGCTACATCGCCAGCCGCGAAGGCCGGCTCGACGACGCGCTCGCCGCCTTCATCGAGGCCTGTGACGCCGACGAGACGCTTGCCATCGCCCACTTCGACGCCGGCACGACCGAGCTGCTGCGGTTCAACCGCGACGCCCAGGCCCTCGACACCGCGACCCGCGCGGCGCGCCTCGAAGCCGCCGAGCGCTGGCTCGAGCGCGCCGTCGCCCTCGACGAGGCTCACGCTCCATCGTGGCGCGCGCTGGCGCGCGTGCGCGAGCGCAAGGGAGCCCTCGTCGCCGCCCACGCCGCGTGGACGACCGTCGTCGCGCTGCTGCTGCCCGCGGGGGGCGGGGCTGCGCACGCTTCGGGCGAGCGCGCGCCGGCCGGCGCGGTTGTCGGCGCGCTTGTCGGTGCGGATCCCGGCGCAGCTCTCGGCGCAGATCTGAGGGTGGGGTTCGGCACGCGCGCCAGCGACCCGGCCAGCGAGGATGTCGCTGCGTTCGTCGAGGCACGGCGCGAACAGGCGCGCCTGCAGCCGGCGGCGCGCCTCGAGCTGGCGCTCGTCAAGGCCCGCGCCGCCCTGAGCGGCGCCGACGACGAAGCGAGCCGGGCGACGCGGCCGCTGGACCTCGAGGATCTCTGGCTCGCCTGGTCGGCGGCCGAGGCGGCGGCGTTGCCCCGCCCGCCGCATCTGTTCGCCCTCGCCGGCGCGCTCGCCCGAAAGACCGGCGACCTTGCGCGCGCGCGCGCGCTGCTCGACGACGCCGTCCGCCACGACAAGCACGACCTCGAGGCGTGGCGGGAGCTCGCAACGGTCTGCATGACCACCGGCGACCTGAACGCCGCGCTGGCAGCGTCACTCGCCGCCTATCGCGAAGACCCCGTCGACGCCGGCCTCGTCTGCAACGTCGGTGTATGCCACCTCGCTCTCGGCGACCGGGCGCAGGCGGCCGAGTTCTTCGAGCTGGCCTACGGCATGGCCCCCGACGACCCCATCATCGGACGCGCCGTCGCTGCCCTCGGCGTCCCGCCGAGCCGTTGAGGGTCGCCAGGAGCTCGAGCGAGAGGGAGCCCTCTCCCAGACTTCCAGACCGGGGCGAGGCCGCGGGTGAGGGCCGGCGGCGTCGTGACTGCGCGGCTGACGTCGTGGTCGATGACGAGGCCAGGCACCCCTTGCGTCCCCGACGCCATGGCCGTCTGACGGAATCGGGCACGCAGGTGCCCGACCAGCCCGAGGCCTCCAGGGACGAACACGAAGCGCTCGACGTCGAGGCCGGCGACGGGCTCCTGCTGGACCAGAGCCTCGTCGAAGGACCGGCGCAGCTCGTGCTCCCACGCACGCCGCTGCGCCTGGAGACGGTCGCGGACCGGGTCCCCCATGTGCTCGACGTAGTTCGTCGCCAGACCGAGGCCGCGCAGCGCCTGCGTCGGCGCGACGACGGCGTCGCGGAACATACGCTCGGCCTCGTCGATGATCGCGTGCTGCAGGGCCTCCTTGCTGCGGCAGTGCGCGAAGAGCCTTGGACATCTGCGCGGCCGAGGCGAGCGTCGACAAGCTCATGCTCTCGAGGAGGCCAGCGACGTGATCTACACCGCGCGCGCGAGAAATCTGGTCTGCGTTTGCTGTCCCCGCGGCTTGGTTCCCGCGAGCATCGGTCCTCCCATGAATCATCGGGCGTGCGACCGTTTGGTTGCACAGCACGGAAATTTTTCTGAACGGCGGGCGCGAGATCAGGCGCGGCGCTACCGGTGAGGGCAGACGCGACCAGCGCCGCGACGTACGACCGCGCGCCTGGGGCAACGACGGCGGGCGACCGACGACGAGGCCACGTGCCACGGGGGTGCGGGGCCTCTCGCCGGTCACGCCACGGGCTCACGCCGCATCGCCGGCGAGCAGCGCCAGCCGGCACTGCCGATCAGAACTGCCAGCCGAGCTCGACGTCAAAGCCCTGGTTCCAGGAGTTCTGCAGGCCGGTGGTGGTGTAGCGGTAGCCGGTCGCGCTGTCCGTCTGCCCCGGCGTGTCGTCGCGGCCGAAGCCGAGGCGGAACGCGCGCTGGGTCGCAAAGTTCAGGAACATGATCGGCAGGATCTGCAGCCGGACGCCGGCGAAGAGGACCTCGTTGTCCGTCGCGAGCGAGAAGAGCTTGTCGAACTCGCCGGCCTCGAAGTTCCGGTAGTGGTAGGTGGCGAAGAGTTGGAGCCAGCCGAGGCCGGCGGTCTCGGCGTGCAGCGCGAAATTCTTGGCCCGCAGCGTCGCGTCCTCGCCGAGGGGAAAGGCGTCCTCGAACATCGCCGTCAGCGCGAGCGCGTCGACCCACGCATAGCTGAGCTCGGCGTAGTAGCCGGCGCGCATCGGCCCGCCCTGCTTGCTCGCGAGGAACCCGATCTTTGTCGGCAGCGTCGCCCGGTTGGCGTCGGTGCCGAACTGGAAGCGGTCGACCTCGTACAGCGTGTTCCAGTACGACGGCAGGAAGGTCGGCGAGAACGTGCGTCCCTCGAGCCGGAGACGCAGCGCGTGAGCCGCCTTCTTCTCGCGCGGCTTCTTGCCAAGCTGCACTTCATCGGGCTCCTCCTCGATGGGCCGGACCGGCTTCTCGCCGAGGCTGATGCGCACGAGGCTGCCGATGGTGCCGCCGGCGCCGGAGAACGACTGGTACGCCGCCGCGGACGACGAGTCCCCTGGGAACAAGAGCATCGACGCATCGGCGTAGGCCTTGATGTCGACGTTGGGCAGCTTCAGCAGCTTGACCTCGGTGTCGATCCCCATGCCCTGGACGGCGTCGCCGATGGGGGTCGTCTGGTTGCGCCAGACGAACTGGTTCGCCGGGTCGACGGCCAGCTGCCGACGCTGGTCGCCGGGGTTGAAGCGGCCCTCGAGGCCGGTCGGGCTGTTCAGGTCAGTGACGTAGGAGAAGCCGATGGACCACGAGTCGAGGGCCGTGTGCAGCCACGTGCCCTCCTCCGTCAGCTTCACGAAGTCCTGCGCGATGCCGAGCGGCTTGAGGAAGGCGAGGCCGCCGACGAGGCGCGGCAACGGAAACGGACCGCCCATCAGCTCGACGCCGCCCCAGTCGCCGTAGGCGTCGAAGTTGGCGAACAGGTTGTCTTCGTCGATGTCGATGTTGGGCGTGTAGCGGCGCACCAGCTGGCCGTGCCCGATCGTCGTCGCGTTCACGCGGTTCAGGTTGATGTAGACCTTGTCTTCCTTCTTGCCGTACGCCACGTAGCGGAGCGGTCGCAGGAAGTCCTCGAGCTGGTCCCAGTCCTGGGAGCGAAAGCGCCCGAAGTTGCCGAAGGCGTCGTCGATCGGGTTGCCGAAGATGTCGACGCTGCCCCAGCTGAAGGTCTCGAAGCGCAGCGGCGCGCCAAGGCCAAGCTGGAACGCCCCGAGCTTGACGTTCAGGTCGGGGCGCAGCACCGCATAGAGCGTCGTGTCGATGACGGACACGCCCAGGCCGACGCCGAAGCTGCTGCGGGCATTGATCAACTGGACATCGCCCAGGTGCGCGAGCTCGCCCTTCAGAAACGCAACGCCGCGCTCGGAGTTCATCTGCTTGCAAGGCACCTCGCCAGACGCAAGCTCGGCGGCGTCCTTCGGCTTCTCACCCTCGGCGCAGGGCCGCGGCCCCTTCGACTTCTCGGCGTTGGCGGGCTGCGCGGCCTCGACACAGCTGACCTCGCCCGGCTTCAACTCGGCGGCGGGCTTCGGCTTTTCGCCTGGCTTGCAGGGCGGCAGCGACAACGATGGCGCCGTCGTGGCCGCCGGCTTCACGTTCGTCGCCGTCGTCGGCGGCGGCGGCGCTGTCGTCGTCGCCGTCCGTGGCGCGTAGGCCCACGTCAGCTGCACGGTGGCGGTCTTGCCGTCGGCAGGGCGTCCGAGCGTCGCGCCCATGAGCACGCCGCTGACGCACGCCCCCACCGGCGTGCCCTTGTACGGGCCGTCAGCCGGGACCACCGTCACGACCTTGCCGTCGGCAGCCACGTCGAGGCGGAGCGACAGCCGCCCCCCCGTGCCGCTCGCCTGGCAGGCCGACAGTCCGGCGCGCTTCCCCTGCAGCGCGGCCACCACGGCGTCCTTGTTCAGCGCCCCGCCAACCGTGAGCTCGACCAACCCGTCCACCTTGACGGCGGCGGCGTCGGCCGTGGCCGCCACCACAGGCTTCGCCGGCACACTGGACGATGTCGTCGACGCCGCCGTCGGGAGCCGGAGCTGCGCCGGGCCGGCGACCGGCCCCGCGGCCCCCGCTTCGCAAGGCACCACCAGCGTGGCCTTCGTCGACTCGAGCTTGCCGTCGCGCGTGCGCTCGGCGGTGACGTCGCGCTCGTAGCCGCAGGCCTGCGGCGTCGCCTTGCCGTCGGGGCCGCGTCGCTCGGACAGCACGGCCACGATTTTCCAGCCGTCGACCTCGGCGGGCTCTCCGGTGCTCGTGGCTGCGGGCGCCGGCGGGGTCGCCGGCGGGGTCGCCGGCGGCGCTCCCGTCGGCTTCGTCGGGTCGAATTTCTTCGCGGCCTCCTCGAGCGAGCCGGGGAACGCCGCCCCGCTCTGGGCGAGTGAGGGCGCGGACAGGGCGAGGACAGAGAGGACGAACAGGGAAGCGCGCAGCATGGCGCGACCGTCGCCCGAGGCGACGGCCCATGACAAGCACAGCTGCGTGGCTGTCCGCAGCGCGGGTCAGCGTCCGACGGGCTCTTCGTCCACTACGTCCTCCTCAGCGACGGGCTCACCGTCGGCGGACACCGGCAGCGGCGGCGGCGCCCCGTCCCCCGGCTTCCCGGCGGACCGGGGGAGCGGACGACGCAGCATCCCCGCCGGCGCCCGCAGCGGTGGTCCCCCCGAAGGCTCCCCGGACGTTGCGTCGGGCTGGGTCACCGGGAGCGCCACGGCCGCGGTCGCCGGCGCCGATGCCGACGGAGCGCCACCCGGTGTCGCCGACGCCGCGGCCAACGCGCCCACGACGACGGCGGCGGCCACCGGCGCCTCCGCGTCGGCGGCCCCGGTCTGCTGAGCCGTCGGCGCCGCAGACGCCTCCGACGACTCCGCGCTGGCCCGGCGGACGACACCGGCCTCGACGACGATGGCCTCACCGTCTTCGAGCCGCAGCGTCGCGTCAGGGACGTCGACGACGGTCGGCACGGCGAGCTGCCGCAGGGCGTGCGCCAGCGGTGACAGGACCGCCCCGCGCTCGATGACGACGGCGTCGGCGACGGCGGCCAGCGGCAGCTCGCCGGTGGAGAGCGTCGACACCACGGCCACGCCGACGATGGGGCGCACGCTGGGCAAGGCAGGATCGGCGCGCTCGAGCAGGCAGACCGTCGCGGCGGCGCGTCCGCCGACGGCAGCGACGCCCCGCACCACGCCGGCGTCGGCGACGCGTGCGCCGCGATCGGGTTCGTCGTCGAGCAGCAGCGACGTCGCGACGACGCCGTGGGTCTCGACCCGTCGCGCCATCGTCGCCGGTCGTGCCGCCGCCGCGCGCCGCCGCGCGACCACCAGCGGACGCACGTCGACGTCGGGGCCGGTGCCGCGGATGACACCGGCGACCTCGGCGTCCTGCAGGTGGAACACGTCGCGCGGCTGATCCAACAAGCCGTGCTCGAAGAGACGCTCACCGAGCGCCAGCGCCACCTGCCGCAGGCTCGCGATCACGCGCTCGGTGGGCACCCAGTACGACTGCAGCTCGGCGCCGTGGCGCTGCAGCCCGGCGACGGCCACCGCGCGGCGCTTGCGCAACGCGGCTGCCCGCATCCCGCCGATCCGGTCGATCGCGGTGTCGACGAACGCCTCGGCGCGCGCGCGCCGGGCGCGCGCCTCCTCAAGGCGCCCCCCGCGCGGGCGCGATGAGCGGACTAGACGGAGGAGATGCTCGACCGACCGCTCGGGACGCTCGACCAGACGCGGCTCCTCGAGGGTCAACACGCCCTCGGGCGCCGTCGCGGCGACATGCGCGGCGAGCCCACGCCGCAGCTCGGCGAAGGCCGGCTCGACGTCCTCGGCGAGGGCCGCGGCGATCGCGCCGGGCTCGAGGTCGCGGGCGAACAGCGCCCGTAGCGCTGGCCGCTCGTCGACGAGCCGCACGAGCGAGTGCAGGCGCCGCACCCCGACGACCACGTCGCCGTCGATGTCGCGCGCGGCGTCCACCGCATCGTCGTCGGGGACCAGCTCGGCGACCACCGAGGCGTCGAGCCCCAGCTCGGCGAGCACCGCACGCAGGTCGGCCAGGTACAGGGCCGCCTGCATGCCAGCGAGCGTCAGGGCGGCGACGCAGCGGCCGAGCGCCTCCTCGAGAGAGTCAAAGCGGTCCTGCAGCGCGTCGGGGTCCTCCTGCGCGACGTGGACGGCGGCGAGCGCGGCGAGCAGGGCGCGAACCTCGTCGGCGAAGCGCAGTCCTTCGCCGGTAGCCACCTGCGACAGTCGCTCGAGCTGCGCCGGCCAGCGCGTCTCCTCGATCTTCCCGCGGGCGCGCTGCCAGAACCCGGGCAGCGGCGTCGCGGGCAGCGCGCCCACCTCGGGCTGCCCGAGCGCACCGGCCACGGCTTCGCGGGCCTTGTCGGCAAACGGCAGCAGCTCGAGCAGGGCGACGAGCACCTCGAGGTTGCCGGTGATCCGCCCGGTGACGACGCCGAGCAGCCGGCGGAACTGCGGACGCATGTCTTCGAGCACAACCCCCCGCACGCCGAGCAGACGCCCGGCCCGCTCGAGCCCGCGCGCGATGCCGCGCTGCCACACCGAGAACGTCAGCGTTGACGACGGCTGCCGCGACAACGGCGCCGGCACCAGCCGCTCGTCCCAGGTGCGCTGACGGCCGCTCTCGATGCGGCCGCGCGGCACGCGCAGCGGCTCGACGTCAAGGACGTGCAGCAGGCGCCCGGCGAACGCGAACGTCATCGCCTGCGGGCGCCCGAAGGTGGCCTCCAGCCGCAGGGCCTCGCGCGCCACGAGGCGCGCCTGCACCGTCGAGAGCGACGGTGCGATCACCGCCGCGCCCTCGAGCGGGCGCAGCCGGGCGCCGGGCTTCTCGGGCGCCGCTTCGACGCGCAGCGCGTCGAGCTTGCGCGCCGGCCGGGCTTCGACCCGCGCGTCGTCGGCGAGGCCCTGCTCGGCGTCGACGGCGCGCTCGACGAGAAACACGTCGCAGGGCACGTGGGGCACGCCACGCACGCCCCCCGCGCCACCGGCGAGCCCGGGGCAGGCGCGCACGCGGGCGCGGGGCTGGCTCCGGCGGTCGTCGACATCGGCGCCGGCGTCGATCGACCAGCACAGGCCCGACTGTTCGGCATGCACCAGGCGCTGCACGACCAGCGCGAGCCGAGTCTGGAACGGCGGCAGACCGGCGGCGCGGCGCGCCTGCAGCGTGCGCGGGTGGTAGGCGAGCGCGAACAGGCGCTGCACGGCCTCGGGCAGATCGCGCACGCCGAGGGCCGGCTCGAGCGCGCCCGCCAGAGCGTCGATCTCGGCGGGATCGCCGATCGGGCTCGCGCGCACGGAGAAGGCGTCGTCGTCCGGAAACGCCCGCCGCAGGTCATCGAGCCCGCGGGCGAGCGTCGGCGACAGCGGGACGCGCAACACAGCACGGGTGACGCGCTCGCCCAGCCCGATCAGCATCGCGTCGTCGACGACGGTTGTGGCCGTCGCGGCGTCGAGGGCAGCGGCGACCTCGCGGGTCTTCACGTGCTGATCGAAGGCGTCGCCGACGACGATGCCGAAGCGCGGGACGCGCGACTTCAGCGTCAACAGCTGGCTCAGCGCGCGCGCCTTGCCGCCGACGACCGCGACGGGCGGCGGTACCTGACCGAGCTCGCGGGGCAACAGCACGAGCGGGCTGGCCGTACGGCTTCGGCTGCGACGCGGATCGGTGCCTTCGAACTCGGGCTCGTGCGCGATCATTCGCGTCCTCTCTCGCCCAGGAGCCGCGAGACGACGTTGGCGGTAACGTCGACGAGCGGGACGACCCGGCGGTAGTCAAGATGGCGGGGGCCGATCACGCCGATCACGCCCACGCCGCGGCCGCTGCCGAGGGTGGCGGTGACGACCCCGGCGCCGGCAAGCGCGGCCTCGGGGTTTTCCTGCCCGATGAAGATGCGAACGCCGGGGGCCCCCACGGCGACGTCGAGCAGGGTGCGCACGCGGTTCTGCTCGTCGAGCAACTCTATCAGCTCGCGCTGCTGCTGCCGCGCGCCGCCGTCCTCGCCGCCAGCGGCGAGCAGGTGGCTGGTGCCGTCGACGTGGACCGTGGGATCGGGCAGCAGCGCGCCGACATGCTGCCGCGACAGCTCGAGCAGGCGCTCCTCGATGCGCGACAGCGCGGCGCGGGTGTCGACCACGGCGGCGGCGAGCAGCGCCCTGCCCTCTTCGAGGGTGCGGCCGACGATCAGCGCGGACAGCCGGCTGGCCGCCGCGTGCAGATCGGCCACCGCCGGAGCCGGGCCGTCGCGCCAGTCCATCAAGCGGTTCTGCACGCGGCCCTCGGCCGAGATGACGATGAACAGGATCGCATCGTCACGCAGGCGCACGAACTCGACGTGCTGCACGCGGTCGGCGGCCGTGGGCGGGGCGACGACGACGCACGCCTGGCGGGCGAGGCGGGAGAGCAGGCGGCTGGCCTCACGCAGGGCGTGGTCGACGCCGCCGGCGTCTTCGAGGCAGGTCTCGATCTCGCCTTTGACCTGCGGCGCGAGCGGCGTGAAGCGAACGAGGCTGTCGACGTAGTAGCGCAGGCCCAGATCGGTGGGCACCCGCCCGGCGGACGTGTGCGGCTGGGCGATGAGACCACGCTCGCCGAGCGCGGCGAGGACGTTGCGGATCGTCTGCGGCGACACCTGCAGCGTGGGCCCCTCAGCGAGCGCGCGGGAGGCGATGGGCTCGCCCGAGGCGATGTGGGCGTCGACCAGGGCCTGCAGCACCTGACGCTCACGTTCGCTCAGGTCTTCGAGCACGCTCTCCACCGTGGGGCTTAGTTAGCAGTCTGCGGTGAAAATGGCCGAAGGCCGGTTTTCGCCGCAGGCTGCGTCTCGCGTCGGGGGGCAGCGACGAACTCTGCTCGACAGGGGGCCGGGTCGGGAACAGACCTGCCCTGTGGTCGCCGGGGGCCGCCCAGGGGCTGGGCGCGGTGGCCCGGTGACACGCGTGCGGCGAAATCGAGAACATCAGGTGAAAAGCTTCTGGCGTTCTGCGTCAGCTATGGCATACGGTGCGCCTGCTCAAACCGTGTGGTTTGAGATTCGCATGGCCTGCGGGCCGGTCAGGAGTCGACCATGAAGAAGATCGCCATCAAGTTTTTCGCTGTTCTCTCGCTCGCCACCCTCCTCGGCGGTGTGGCCCTGACCGCTGGCTGCCCGGGTGGCGGCGAGGGCGAGGGCGAAGGCGAGTCGGCCTGAGCTTCGGCTCGCCGATCGGGCTCGCGGGTCAACCGACGAGTCCCGAAAAGAGGCGACCTTCGGGTCGCCTTTTTTCATGTCCGGGCCCGGCCGGACCACACAGCGGCCCGTGGTTGCTGCGTCGTGGGGGACGGCGTAGCGCAGCGCCATGCGGATCACCATCAACGGCGAGCCGAGGGACGTCGGGGACGCGCCACCGCCGAACCTCGAACAGTTCTTGCGGACCCTGGGCCTGCCAGCCGAGCGGGTGGCGGTCGAGCGCAACGGCGTCGTCGTCCGCCGCACCGAACGTCCTGCCTGCGTCCTCGCCGACGGTGACGTGCTCGAGGTTGTGACCCTGGTCGGAGGAGGTTGAGTCATGGATCGGTCCCCGGTGTCGTCGTCGATCGACGCACCGCTCCTGTTCGGCCACGGCGACGCCGCCGTGGCGCTGACGTCGCGGCTCATCGTCGGCACCGGCAAGTACAAGGATCTCGACGAGACCGCCGCCTGCATGGCGCTGTCGGGCGCCAGCATGGTCACGGTGGCCATTCGCCGCGTGCCCAGGACGGCGCCGGGCGAGCGCTCGTTGTGGGACGCGATCCCTTCGTCGATGTTGATCCTGCCCAACACCGCCGGCTGCTACAGCGTCGACGACTGCGTGCGCACCGCCCACCTGGCGCGCGAGCTCGTCGGCGACGCCCGGGGCGGGCGGCTCGTCAAGGTCGAGGTGATCGGCGACGAGAAGACGCTGTTCCCCGACGTCGCTGCCACCATCGCCGCCACCGAGCGGTTGGCGAAAGACGGCTTCGTCTGCCTGCCCTACGTCACCGACGACCCGGTGGCGTGCCTGCGCCTGCTCGACGTAGGCGCCGCCGCGGTGATGCCGCTGGCTGCGCCGATCGGCTCGGGCCTCGGCGTGCGCAACCCGCACAACCTGTCGATCATCCTCGAGCTGGTCAAAGCGCGCCGTCCCGACGTGCCGGTGATCGTCGACGCCGGCGTGGGCGTGCCGTCGGACGCCGCGCTCGTGATGGAGATGGGCGCCGACGGCGTCTTGATGAACACCGCCATCGCCCTCGCTGACGATCCGCGCCTGATGGCCGAGGCGATGCGCGACGGCGTGCGCGCCGGCCGTCTGGCCTTCCGTGCCGGCCGGATGCCGATGAAGCGTTACGCGTCAGCGTCGAGCCCCCTCGACGGCTCATTCGTGCGGAGACCGACATGAAGACCCAGAAGAAGGCGACACCCAGGACGACGACGTCCAAGTCGTCCGCGACGAAGAAGCCGGCGGCGAAGAAGTCCACGACGAAGAAGCCGGCGGCGAAGAAGTCCACGACGAAGAAGCCGGCGGCGAAGAGGTCCACGACGAAGAAGCCGGCGGCGAAGAGGTCCACGACGAAGAAGCCGGCGGCGAAGAGGTCCACGACGAAGAAGCCGGCGGCATCGGCGAAGCCGCTGGCGATGAAGCTCGGGATCCTGTCGGGCCGCTGGGTGATCGCCGAACCCCCGGCGGGGTTCGAGCTGCTGTTGCCGCCGGCCGTCGAGCTGCTGCTCGAGTTCCCGCCGCGCCTCGTCGACGGCGACGCCGTGCTGGCGTTCGTGCTCGACCGCGCCCAGGTTGGCGCGTTGGCGCGGGTGCTGAAGCGACATCGGCCGCGCGATGGCGAGGCGCGCCTGTGGGTCGCTTACCCGAAGGGCGGCAGCGGCGGCGTCGCTGACCTGACACGCGACCACGGCTGGGAGCCGCTGCAGGCGCTCGGCCTGCGCCCCGTCGCGCAGGTCGCCGTCGACGCGGTGTGGTCGGCGCTGCGCTTCCGGCCGACCTCCGCTGTGGCGCGTGAGCAGCCTGTGGTGAAAACGGCCGAAGGCCGTTTTCACCACAGGCTGCGTCTCGGACGGGGGCCCCGCCGAGCTTGGCTCGACGGAGGGCGGGTCTGAAACAGACCCGGCCGAGGGCGAGGAGAGTGCTGAAAAACGCGCTGCGTTCTTCAGCACCCTGCTCGGCGGTGCTCGTTCTCGCCGAGGACGGGAGCGAATTGGGTCTAGCAGGCTGTGGTGAAGCGCCGCCGGCGTTTTCACCACAGCCTGCTACCCCTTCACCCAGGGCAGCGGCTCCAGCCGCAGCCGCACACCCGCGCCGAACAGGACCCCCGGCACGGGCCAGACGCGCGTCGTGCAGAAGAGGTCGACGTCGAAGGAGTCGATGCGGCCGTAGGTCATCGTCAGCGGGACCGTGACCGACTGCTCGCCACCTTCATCGCGGGCCAGCAGGTGTGAAATCCCGGGCCGGTCGGTCTCGACGAAGTTGACGACGACCTCGCGCACCGGCGTACCGACCGTCGACGCCACGCCCACGCCCGCCGACAAGGCCAGCGTGTCGAGCAGGTCGTAGGTCACGTGCCCGTCAACGGCGACGGCGCGCTGGTCGTCGTCCTCGAGCATGCTCAGGCGCTCGCGGTAGCGGATGAACACCGCCGCCGCGGTGCGGTCGGCCACACGCCTCGTCCAACCGATCGAGCCCTCGAGGTGGGCGCGAACGCCGACGTCGGCCTCGCCGCTATCGGGCACGACGCGCACGCCGGCGTCGAAGTAGGCGAGCCCACCCTCAAGCAAC
>VGSZ01000041.1 GCA_016874845.1 Deltaproteobacteria bacterium | reverse complement strand
AGAAGGAAGAGGCCAAGGCGAAGGCCATCGAGGAGGCCAAGGAGAAGGCCAAGGCCGAGGCCGAGGAGAAGGCCAAGGCCAACAAAGCCGCCGCCGCCGCGAAGGCCAACAAGGCCGACAAGGCCGCCGCAGCCGAAGAGGCCAAGAAGGCCGAGGAAGAGATGCACCAGAAGAACCTCGGGGTGATCGAGCGCCTCGAGCAGATCGCGACGGCCACCAACAACGCCGAGCTGAAGTCGAAGGTCGACGCCCTGAAGACCAAGGAAGACAAGCGCCACACGCTCGCCATCGGCGGCTGACGCGCGGTCCGATCCACTCCCGGCGACGCTCGCGTCGCCGTCCATTCCGAAGGACACCACGATGAAGAACCTGTCTCGCATCCTCGTCGCCGCCGTTGCCGCGGCGACCCTCGCCGCTTGCCCCTCCGAGCCGCCGCCGCCGCCGCCGCCGCCGCCGCCGCCGACCGAGCCGCCGCCGCCGCCGCCGCCGCCGCCGCCGCCGGTCATCCCGGCCTACGAGCCCACCGGCGAGTTCGCCGACCTGAAGAAGGGCGCCGCCGCCGGCATCGACGACACCAACGCCGCCGCCAAGGCGACGGAGCTCGAGGGCACCCTCGACAAGGCGATCACCGAACTCGAGGCCGCCAAGGCCACGAAGAAGTGAGCGCACGCGTCCCTCGCGGACGCGACACGCGCACCCTGATGGCGTGAACGCAGCGCCCCGAGCCGAAAGGCCCGGGGCGCTGCGTTCTTGGGCGCCGGCGAGCGCGCTTGCGCCGACGACGACCTGTCGCCGGCCGATGTGGTAGCAGACGAGGTCGGCGGGGTTGCTGGCCACGACGACGCCTGCGCCAGGAGGAGCCGATGGTCGACGGACAGCGCGAGAGTGCCGAGCGAGCAGGCGCGTCGACGAGCCAGGCGCTCCTCGACGGCATCGCCCGCAACGCCCGGGAGACGTTCGAGCGGCAGCGGAGCATCCTGACCTTCGACGCGTGGCTCGACGAGGTGATCGCCCACCCACGCCGGCACCTGCGCAACGCCGCCCGCTACCTGATGGACGTCGTCGAGTCGTTCGGCACGGTCGAGGTCAAGCTGCCCACCGGGACCTTCCGCCGGTGGCGCCTCTTCGAGCAGGAATTCGATGGCGGTCGCGGCCGCGTCGCCGGTCAGGAGCGCGTGCAGGCCGCCCTCGTCCGCGTGCTCGAGAACTTCGTCCGCAGCGGCCGCGTCGACCGTCTCGTCCTGCTGCACGGTCCCAACGGCTCGGCGAAGACGTCGCTGATCCAGGCGCTGACGCGCGCCGCCGAGGTCTACAGCCACACCGACGACGGCGTTCAGTACCGGTTCAACTGGGTCTTCCCGACGGGCAGCGTGCAGAAAGGCAGGCTCGGCTTCGGCGGGGCGTCGTCGACGCACGCGGGCTCCTACGCGCACCTCGACGCCGCGTCCGTCGAGGCACGGGTGCCCTGCGAGCTGAAGGACCACCCGCTCTTCCTCCTGACGCGCGGCGATCGCGCCGCGCTGTTTTCGCGCCTCGTCGACGAGGGCCGGCTCCCATCCGGCACGACGATCCCCGACGTGCTGAAGAACGGCGACCTCAGCGTCAAGAATCGTCGCATCTACGACGCGCTGCTGGCGGGCTACCACGGCGACGTTCGGGAGGTGCTGCGCCACGTGCAGGTCGAGCGCTTCTACCTCTCGCGCCGGTATCGTCAAGGCGTCGTCGCCGTCGAGCCGCAGCTCTCGGTGGATGCGTTCTCGCGGCAGGTCACGGCAGATCGCTCGCTCGCCCATCTGCCACCGGCGCTGCAGCATCTGGCGCTGTACGAGACCGCGGGCGCACTCAACGACGCCAACCGGGGCGTGCTCGAGTTCAACGACCTGCTCAAGCGCCCCCTCGACGCCTGGAAATACCTGCTCGTCGCCACCGAGCAGGCGCAGGCGTCGCTCGACCACGTCTCGCTGTTTCTCGACGTCGTCATGCTCGCCTCGAGCAACGAGCTGCACCTGGACGCGTTCAAGGGGCACCCCGACTGGCCATCGTTCAAGGGTCGCATCGAGCTGGTGACGGCGCCCTACCTGCTGCGCGCATCTGACGAGATCGCCATCTACTCCGAGCAGGTGCCGCGCGCGCTCACCGGCAAGCACATCGCCCCTCACGCGCTCGAGATCGCCGCGCGCTTCGCAGTGCTCACCCGGCTTGAGCCTCCTGGCGAGGGCGGCGGCTCCCACGGCGACAGCGAGCACGGCAACGGTCGCGCAGTGGCGCGGACGCTGACGCCGCTCGAGAAGCTCGCCCTGTACGACGACGGCAGCGTGCCCGAGCGCCTGTCGCAGAAGGAGAAGAAGGATCTCCGCTCGGTGGCCGCCGCGCTGTACGAGGAGCACGCGCACAACGACCACTACGAGGGCCGCCTTGGCGCCTCGGCGCGCGAGATCCGCGTCGTACTGCTGAACGCTGCCCAGGACCGCCGCTATGACCACCTGTCCCCCATCGCGGTGCTCGACGAGCTGCGCGAGTTGGTGAAGGCGAAGTCGTCGTACGAGTGGCTGCGGCGGGAGCCGGTGCGCGGCTACCGTGACGCACCGGCCTTCGTCGACGCGTTGACGCAGTGGCTGGCCCGCACCCTCGAAGAAGAGATCCGCGGCGCCATGGGCCTCGTGAAGAGCGGCTCCCACGTCGAGACCTTCGAGCGCTACCTGAAGCACGTATCGGCCTGGACGAAGGGCGAAAAACTGCTCGACGCCGCCACCGGCCGGCTCGCCGAAGCCGACGCCGAGGTGATGAAGGGCGTCGAGGCGGTCTTGATGTCCCGGGGCGACACCGCCGAGGAATTCCGGCGCAGCCTGATTGCGCAGGTGGGCGCTTACAAGCTCGAGCACCCGGACGACGCCGTCGACTACGAGCTGCTCTTCGGCAACTACATGAAGCGCCTGAACGAAGAGTTCTACGCCGCGCGCCGCAAGGTGGTGGAGCGCATCGAAGAGGCGTTCCTGAAGATCATCGACGGCGACGCCCGCGGCCTCGAGGCACGCAATCGCGAGTCCGCCGAGCAGCTGCGCCAGAACCTGCACCGCCTTGGCTACAACGACTCTTCGGCGCGCACGGTGATCGCATGGCTGATGCGGAAACGGAGCACCTGAGATGACCCACACCTTCTCGTCGTTGATCGCGCTGCGTCCCCGCGAGCTGGACGCCGTCCTTGCCGCCGGCGCGACCCCGCGCTTCTCCGACCTCATAGGCTTCGAGTTCCGCGGCTGGAACGTCTTTGGCGACCCGCTCGCTGCCACCGTTGGCACCGTCATGGGCATCCAGCGCTTCGCCAAGGGCTTCTTCCACCGTGGCGCCGGCGCGCCCGACGACGCGCCCTACATCGAGGGCTACAACGTCAAGATCGAGCGCGGCGGGTCGGACGAGCCCTGGGCGAACAAGGGCGGGGGCGCCCCCATCCGGCACTCTTTCTTCCGCGTGCTGCGCGCCGGCGAGGGCGACGAGCGGCGGGGGCGCAACCAGCAGGCGTTGCTGCTTGACTACAGCAAGGGCGATCCGAGACCGGGCTTCTTCGACGGCTCGGGCCTGCGCGACTTCGTCGTCCACCCCGATCCGGACATCCGCGATCTGCTGCTCGGCAAGGCGTACATGCACATCGGTCCCCTCGCCAACGTCGCCGGCTACTTCGTCGCCGAACGGCTGCGGCACCACGACTTCCAGGGGCCGGTGCGATGAGCGGTCGTCCTGTCGTCACCCGCGTCCGCCTCGCCGTGGTGGCGCTGGCGACGCTGCTGCAGGGCTGTGCCACGGTGAGCACCACGCCCAGCCCCCCCACGGCCACCGGCGTGAGCGCCGGCGTGAGCGACGACACCAAGGCTCTCCGTCGTCGACCCCCGGTGCCGCCCGAAGCAGCCCGCGTTCGTCCGGCCCCCCTGACGTTCGTCGGGGACGGCGCGTTCGCGTTCGTGGATGGGCGCACCGGCGCGGCGCTATCCGTCGATGACGTCCTCGCGCGGCTGCGCGCCCATCGCGTGATCGTCGTCGGCGAGCAGCATGACCAGGCCGCGCACCACGAGGCGCAGCGGCGCATCGTCGAGCTGGTCGGCGGCGGCGGCGCTGGCGTCGTCGTCGGGCTCGAGATGCTGTCGTGGGAGAAGCAGGAGCCGCTCGACCGCTTCAACCGCGGCGACGTCCCGCTCGACGCCCTCGCCGACGTCCTCGACTGGAAGAAGGCGTGGGGCTTCGACTTCGGGCTGTACGCGCCGATCTTCGCGGCGGGCAAGGCCGCAGGCGCGCGCTTCGTCGCCCTCAACGCCCCCCGCCACCTCGTGCGCGCGGTGCGCGAGAAGGGCGTCGCGGGTCTCGGCCCCGACGACCGCGCCCGCGTCCCCGAGCTCGATCTCGGCGACGACCTGCACCGCGCGTGGTTCGCCGGGGTGTTCTCGTCGGCGGGCCACGCGATGAAGGCCGCCGACCTCGACGGCTTCTACCGGGCGCAGGTGTTGTGGGACGAGTCGATGGCCGACGGCGCCGTGCGCGCGCTGCGCGAAGGGGCGCGGCAGGTGGTCGTGATCGCCGGCGCCGGCCACGTGGCCCGGGGGCGGGGCGTCCCGCAGCGGGTCGAACGAAGGCTCGACGGCGAGCCGGTGCTCACGTTCGTGCCGGTGACCGCCCGCGCCGACGACGCCGAGGCGGCGCTCGCGCGGGCCATCGCCGACGGCGAGGGCGATGTCCTCGTTGTGCCGCGCTTCGAGCACGAGGTCGCGCTCTGACGCTCGTGCGTCGAGGCCGTCGAGACGCAGACCGGCGACAAAAGGCAATCGGCGCATCGCTGCGCCGGTCACGAGAGCCCTGCAGGATGAGTGGCGTCCCCAGGGGGATTCGAACCCCCGTCATTGCCGTGAAAGGGCAATGTCCTGGGCCTCTAGACGATGGGGACCCGGTCGTGGTTCTACGCGGCGTCCTCCGACCGCGCAAGCGGTTCGAACGTCGACGCTCCGCGGCTGCGCGCGAGAGCGTCGCGCGGGAGCGCGAGGCGCTTGTGTCGGCTCCGGCGTCCGGCTAGCACGCTCGCACCCGCTTTGTCCGGCCCCGCGCCGACTCAGGAGCCACGATGTCCGTCGAGAACCGTGTCAAGTCGATCATCGCCGACCAGCTCGGCATCTCCGAAGAGCAGATCAAGCCGGAGAGCAAGTTCATCGAGGACCTCGGCGCTGACTCGCTCGACATCGTCGAGCTGATCATGGCGATGGAAGAAGAGTTCCAGACCGAGATCCCCGACGAGGAGGCCGAGAAGATCCGCACCGTCGGCGACGCCATCAGCTACGTCTCGTCGCACAGCTGACGCGCCCGAGCGGCCGACGCCTCGACGCTGCGGCCGCACCGCGCCCCGACCCCGGCTTCTGCCGGGGTCGTCGTTCACGGCGGTCCGGCCTCGCCTCCGGCCCGCGTAGCCCAGTCAGGAGTTTGCATGTCCCGTCGTGTCGTGGTCACCGGTCTCGGCATGTCGACGCCGCTCGGCGTCACCACCGAGGCCAGCTGGAGCGGTCTGGTGAACGGCCGCAGCGGCATCCGCGTCGTCGAGGACTGGAAGAAGAACGATTTCGGCGGGCAGCCGCTGCCCGTTCACATCGCGGGCATGGTCCCTGATTTCAACCCCGAAGAGTGGGTCGAGCAGAAGAAGGACGTGCGGCGCATGGAGCGCTTCATCCTGCTCGCGCAGGCGGCGGCGAAGCAGGCGTGGGACAGCAGCGGCTTGCCGGCGCAGCTGTCCGACGAAGAGGGCGACCGCGCCGGCTGCATCGTCGGCGTGGGCCTCGGCGGCCTCGGCGGGATCATCGACGCGTGGGAGAACCTGCGCCACAAGGGTCCGCGCCGCGTCAGCGCGTTCTTCATCCCGGCGATCGTCAGCAACCTCGCGCCCGGCAACCTGTCGATCCGGTACAACCTGCGCGGCGCGAACTGGGCGCCGGCGTCGGCGTGCACGTCGGGGGCGCACGGTATCGGCGAGGCCGCGATGCACATCCTGACCGGCCGCGCCGACCTCATGCTGTGCGGCGGCGCCGAGGCCTGCTGCGACCCGCTCGCCGTCGCCGGCTTCGCGATCATGCACGCGCTCTGCGCGACGGGGAACGACGCGCCCGAGAAGGCCAGCCGCCCCTTCGAGAAGAACCGCAACGGCTTCGTCATGGGCGAGGGCGCAGGGATGCTCGTGCTCGAGGAGTACGAGCACGCAAAGAAGCGCGGCGCCACCATCTACGCCGAGCTCGTCGGCTATGGCTCGTCTGCCGACGCCAACCACATCACCGCGCCGTCCGAGGGCGGCGAGGGCGCCCAGCGCGCGTTCAAGGAAGCGCTGCGCATGGCGAAGCTCGACCCGAGCGCCGTCGGCTACATCAACGCCCACGGCACCTCGACGCCGTTCAACGACAAGTCCGAGACCGACGCCATCAAGGCCGTCTTTGGCGACCACGCGAGGAAGCTGGCGGTATCGTCGACGAAGTCGATGACCGGCCACCTGCTCGGCGGCGCCGGCGGCGTCGAGGGCGTGATCTCGGTGCTCGCGCTCCACAGAGGCGTGCTGCCGCCGACGATCAACTACGACGAGCCCGATCCGGCCTGCGACCTCGACTACGTCCCCAATGTCGCGCGCGAGGTCAAGGTCGACGTAGTGCAGTCGAATTCGTTCGGCTTCGGCGGCACCAACGGTGTTCTGCTGTTCCGTCGCGTGTAGCGCCGGTCGGAACAGGCACTCCACGGTGGCCCCCGTCGACGGGCACTGCTGATACGCTCGACACGTGGTTCGTCGTCCAGGGTTCGTCGAAAGCGCCGAGAAGCCGCGGGCCCTGCTCGCCGCGTTCGCCGAGGTGCCGGGCCCGACGGCCGCGGGGGTGCGGGCCGAGCAGCTGCTGCTCGGCTTCTCTGAGGACGTTGAGCTCGACGCGCTGACGCTGAAGGGCGCGGCGCTGACGCATATCCAGCGCGTCGGCGCGGCCCGGATGATGCGCGTGCCGGTGCCCGACGTCGATCGCGACGCCGCCGCGGCCTTTCACGATCGGCTCGCGACGTTCCGCCGCGCGCTCACCCGGCAGCTCGAGAGCGACCGCTACGACGTCGTCCTCTGCCTCGACCTGTTCGCGGCAGCGACGGCGGCGCCGCTGTTGAAGGACGCGCGGCTGGTGATCGACGTCGCCGACGTGCCGTCGTCGAGCTTCGTGGCGCGGTGGCCCGTCGAGGCCGACGACGACGGCGCGCGCCAGGCCTGGTCCGCCGCCGAGAAGACCGCGCTGCGCGCCGCGCGGCTGCTAATGGTGCCGTCGCGCATGGCGGGCCGCGCGCTGTCCGAGCGCGCCGACCCACGACGCCTGCGCGCCGCGCCACGGCTCGTTGACACAAGGCAGTTCGTGCCGCCGTCGATGGAGCTGGCGCTCGACGACCAGCGCACCGTCGTCGTGCTCGGCGGGCGCGAGGAGCGTCGCGCCGTCGCGACGGCCGACCTCCTGCAGCGGCTCGCGCGGCGCCTGCCCGACGCGCGGCTGCTGCTGGTCGGCCACCCTGCCCGCGCGAGCGCCGTCATCGCCGACACCCTCGCGCGTCGCAACCTGCGCGAGCGGGTCGTGGTCGTCGACGTGACGACACCGGCAGAGCGGGCACAGGCGCTGCAGGCCGCCGACGTCGTCGTCGTGCCGGCCGGGCGCGCCGGCGACGGCTGGGGGCTGCCCCATCGCGTGCTCGAGGCGATGGCCTGTGAGCGGGCGGTGATCGTCGGCGGCACCGAGGCCGCCTACAAGGACGCCGTCGCCCACGGCGTCCACGTCCGCGTCGTCGACGGCGACGCCGACGATCTGGCGCGCGCCGCGCGCGACCTGCTCGCCGACGACGACGCGCGGCGCGCGCTGGCCAGGGCGGCGCGCAAGCAGGCGCTCGGCTTCGACCTGGTGGGCCGCCTGCCCGAGGTCGCCCAACTCCTGCAGGAGGCGACGGACGTGCGGTTCATCGCTCGTGTGCCGCCCCTGGACGACGGAGGTGCGCCCGACGCGATGCCCTCGGGCGCCACCCCGCGCCGCCCGCTGGCCAGCGTGGTCGCCGTCCCGGCGGCGGCGGTGGCGGCCGAGTACTCCGAGGGTGCGGCGGCGCCGCCGCCGGAGCGGCCGGGCGGGCGTCGCTCGACGCCCCCTTTGCCTGCGCCGAGCACCGCCGAGGCGCCCGCCAAGGGCCCCGGCTCGTCGCCCGCGCCGGTCTTGCCTCGTGCGCTGGCGCCCGTGCCGGCGCCGGTCGCTCTGCGTCCCCCGGCGCTCGTACCGACGCCGACGCCGGAGAAGGGAGCGACCGCCGCGCCGGCGGCCGCGCCGGCCGCGGTGCTTTCCGCGACGGACGGCGCGCCCGGACCGCCAGCGCCGGTGGATGCGTGGAGCGGCGAGACGGTGCTCGATGACGGCAGCGGCGCTCGCATCGCTGTCGCCGACGTCGGCCGCATCAAGGCCGCGCTGCTGCACACGACGTCGGGGGACACCGTCCGCCCCGAGGCTGGCGCCGCTACCGTCGAAGCGCCGACGTCGGGCGCCCGTCCGGCAAGGCCCCAGATGCCCCGCTCGATGTCGCTGGTGAGCGACGTCCTCGATGGCGAGGACGATTGGTCACGCGACACGTTGGCCGATGCGTCGCCGGTCGATGCGAGCGCCCCGGCGCCGACGCACGAGCTGGCGTCGGGGCTGCCAGCGCCGCGCCCGGTGATCCTCGATGGTGTCGGCGAGCCCACCGCCGAGGACGGCGAGCACGATCGCTAGAGAGCCGAACCGCATACCGAACCGGGTCGGCGCGGCGCGCGCCTACGTCAACGCGGCGACGACGTAGAGCAGGCCGCCGACGATCACGCGCTGGATGGGCGCGAGCACGACGCTACCGCCAACGAAGAGCAGGATCAGGAGCACCCACGAGAGGCGCTCGGTCACCGCCATGGCCTGCGCGGCGACGGCGCGCGGCAGCGCGTTGAACAGGATCTTGCTGCCGTCGAGCGGCGGGACCGGCACGAGGTTGAACACGAACAGGCTGACGTTCATCGCGATGAACTTGAACGCCAGCAGCGACGGCGAGTTGGGAACGTCCACGTCGAGGGGGTGGCCGCCGCGCACGAGCACGACGAGCACCAGCGTGATCAGCAGCGCGAGCGCCAGGTTCGACAGCGGACCGGCGGCGGCGACGAGCAGCTCGCCGAGGCTCATCGAGATGCGCTTGCCGCCGAAGGTGCGGGTCAGCTTCGTCGGGTTGTAGGGCGCCGGCTTGCCAGCGCCGAAGAACGGCATGGCACTGCCGCCGGCGAGCGCGCTGGTGACGACGAAGTAGATGGGCAGCCCCACCGTCCACAGCGGGTCGACGTGCGCCAGCGGGTTCAGCGTCAGGCGCCCGCGCTGCTCGCCCGTGGGGTCGCCCAGGAAGCGGGCCATGGCGACGTGGGCCCACTCGTGCACGCCGATGGCGAGGATCAACGGTCCCACCGTCGTGATCACCTGAGCGAGGATGTCCTGGGCGCTGAACGTCATCTCAGTTCACCCACTTGCCGCCGGGGCCGTTGCCCGGCCCTGGAACGACGAAGAGCTTCGGCTTCTTCTTGAGCCCCAGCCGCTCGAGCAGCGACGCCCACGCGAGCTTCCAGGCGTTCGGTCGCCACACGCCGTTCACCAGCAGGAACGCGGTGACGATGCCGCCGAGGTGCGCTGCGGCCGACACTGCGCCCAGCGAGACGGCGTCGAGCAGCCAGAAGAACAACGCCATGTACACCGCGTGGATGCCCTTCATCGGGATCGCGAAGTACATCAGGAACCGGCGGTCGCGGAACGTCAGGCCCCACGCGACCCACAGCGCCAGCGCGTACGCCGACGCCCCCAGCGCAGCGCCGCTGCCGATCCCAAGCGCCCCGGCAACGACGACGAAGGCGCCGCCGAGCAGCACGCTGACGAACAAGAACACCAGCGCGCGACCGGTGCCCCAGCGCTGCTCGAGGTCGCGGCCAAAGAAGAAAATCGTGAGGCCGTTGAAGATCAGGTGGAACGGCGACGACAGGTCGTGCAGCAGCGCGTAGGTAAACAGGCGCCACACCTGCCCCTGCAGCACATCGGTGGCGGTGACCGGCAGGTACCGCAGCAGCGCCGCGAGCGACGGAACGAAGTTCGCGACCAGGCCGGCGACGAGGAAGCTGGCGACCATCGCGCCGAGAACCAGCGCAGTGACCGGAGGGACCCATACGTTGCCGAGGCGCACGGATTTCATTGGGGCACCATAGCGACGGCTTTGGCGACGGACTACCCGGCCTGCGCGGCGGCGGCGACCGGCACGAAGGACCCCGGAGCGCGGGGCCGCACCAGCGCCGCGAGGCTCGCCTCGTGGTAGCGCACCGCCGTCGGCAGCGTCGTGCCCCGGCCCTGCCCGTCGAAGCGCCGCTCGAGCATCGGGGCGACCTCCATCACGTCGGCGCCGACGAAGCCGACCTCGCGCCCCACCCGCTCGATGATCCGCGTGACAACGTCGGGGTGCAGGCCCCCCGGCTCGGGCGTGCCCGTCGCCGACGCGTGGGCGTCGTCGGTGCCGTCGATGTCGTTGGACAGGAAGCACGGCAGGCCGGTGGCTTTCACCGCCGCGACCACGTCCTCGACGGCGCGGTCGACGTCGGCGTTGACGTCCTTCGCCCAGAACTGCCGAACGCCGAGGGTGCGCTCCCAGTGCTCGCGCGGGAAGCGCGACGCCCGCAGGCCCACCTGGATCAGCCGCTGCTTGCGCCCGATGAGATCGTTGGCGTGGAATGACCACGTCGCGAAGCACATGCGCACGCCAAGGCGCGCCTCGAGCAGGTCGGTGTGGGCGTCGAACTGCAAGATGCAGAAGCGACGCCCGGCGTCGTGCAGCGCCTTCACCGCCGGCCACGCCGTCGAGTGGTCACCGCCGTAGGTCACCGGCAGCGCCCGCGGGTTCAACGCGAGGATCAGGCGCCAGGCGCGCTCGGCGATGGACAGCGGCGCCACCGGCAGGGTGTCGCGCACGTCGTCGGGCACGTCGGCATACAAGGCCGCGCGCGCGCGCTGCCGCATCGGGAACGAGACCATCTCGTCGTCCAGCAGCTGCGGCACGACCACGACGTCGCCGGCGTCGACGACGTCGTGGGCGTCGTAGTACGCGCGGAGCCCGGGGTCGTGGGCGAGCAGCGCCTCGCGGATGGCCTGCGGACCAAGGTTGCTGCCGCGATGGAAGCCGGCGCCGGTGTCCGACGGCACGCCGAGCACGACGACGCGCGCGCTCTTGAGCCTCGCGAGCGACGCCTCGAACGCGCCGGAGACGTCCTCGTCGGACTCGCCGGCGTAGAACCGCCGCTGCAGCGCCTTCTGCTCGGCCGCGCCGGTGGAAACGAGGTAGAGACCTCCGCCCGCGGGGCGCAGCAGCAGCCGCAGCTCTTCGAGGATCGCGGCTTCGTGCCCGTTGTTCGTCGTGGTCATCGCGTCGCCTCGTCGGTAGCATCGTCAAGTCGTGAGCCCGGTGGACACCCTACCGCAACTCGTCCTGATCCTCGGCGTTGCGCTCGTCGCCGCGCTGCTGGTGGGGTTCCTGCGGCTGCCGGCGGTGGCGGGCTTCATGCTCGCCGGCGCGGTGATCGGCCCATCGGGTCTCGGCCTCGTCGGCGACGTGCACGCGGTGGAGCTGCTCGCCGAGATCGGCGTGATCCTGCTGTTGTTCACCATCGGGCTGGAATTCTCGCTGAAGCGGCTGCGCACCATCGCGCGCCTGGTCGCCATCGGCGGCGCGCTGCAGGTCGGGCTGACCAGCGTCGTCGCCGTCGGCGTCGCCCGGGCGCTCGGCCAGAGCACCGCGCGCGGGATCCTGATCGGCTTCCTGATCGCGCTGTCGTCGACGGCCATCGTGCTGCGCGGCCTGTCGGAGCGCGGCGAGACCGACGCTCCACACGGGCGCTTCACCATCGGCGCGCTGATCTTCCAGGACCTCTGCGTCGTGCCGATGATGCTGCTCATCCCGATCCTCGCGACGGTGGAGCACAGCGGCAGCCTCGACGTCCTTGCCGTCAGCGGTGATCTCGCGCTGGCCCTGGGCAAGGCCGCCGGGTTCGTCGTCATCGCGCTGGCCGCCGGTCGCTACGTCGTGCCGCCGGTGCTCCGTCGGGTCGACGCCGCGCGCTCGCGCGAGGTGTTTCTGATCGCCATCCTCGTGATGTGCGCCGGCGTCGCAATCCTCACCGCGCTCGTCGGGCTGTCCCTCGCCCTCGGCGCGTTCCTCGCTGGCGTGCTGCTCGCTGACGGCAGCTACGGGCAGCGCGCGATGAGCAACGTGCTGCCGCTGCGCGACCTCTTGACGACCATCTTCTTCCTGTCGCTCGGGCTGCTCTTCGACGTGCGCGTCATCCGCGATCACCCCGAGCTGATCGCTGGGCTGTTCGCAGCGATGTTCCTCGGCAAGGGCCTGATCGCGACGCTGGCCTGCCTGGCGATGGGCTTTCCGTCGCGCGTCGCCTGGCTCGCCGGCGTGGGCCTCGCCCAGTTCGGCGAGTTCGGCTTCGTCCTCGCCCGCGAGGCGCAGGCCGCGGGCCTGCTGCCCGAAGCCGACGCCAAGGCGCTGCTCACCGCGGGGCTGCTCACCATGTTCGTGACGCCGCTGGCGATGCGCATCGGCCCCCACATCAGCGCCGGCGCCCGCCTGCTCGCCCCCCTCGAGCGGCTGCTCGGGGCCCGCAGCGTCGACGACGCCGACGCCAGCGGCGCGACGGCGCTGAAGGGCCACGTGATCATCGGCGGCTACGGCGTCGGCGGTCGCCTCCTCGCCGACGCGCTGCGCCAGCTGCAGATGCCCTACGTCGTGCTCGAGCTCGACGCCGAGGCGGTGCGCCGCGCCCCACCCGCCGATTCGGTCTACCTCGGCGACGTCACCAGCGCCGAGGCGCTCGAGCACGCCCACCTCGTCGACGCCGCCGCCGTCGTGCTGCTGCTCACCGACGGCGCCGCGAGCCGGCAGGCCATCGCCACCATCCGGTCGCTGACGCACACGATCCCCATCGTCGTGCGCGCCCGGCGGCTCTCCGAGCACACCGAGCTGCGCGCCCTTGGCGCCTCCGACGTCGTCAGCGAGGAGCTCGAGGGCGGCATCGAGACGCTGGCTCGCGTGCTACGGCTGCGGGCGACGCCGGCGAACCTGATGGCCGCCCTCGTGCGCGGCGCGCGCGAGGCCCACGGCGAGACGGCGCGACGCATCTCGCTGCCGCGCAACCGGAAAGGCGAGGTCGACGAGCTCGCCGAGCTGAAGGTCGAGAGCATCGCCGTGCCTCCCCACAGCCCGGCGCTCGGCCAGCCCCTCCCGCCGTCGGCGGCGCTGGTCATCGCCCTGCGGCGGGGCAGCGACCTGATCGAGGCGCCCACCGACGTCGTCTTGGCCAGCGGCGACGTGCTCTACGTCGTCGGCCCTCGACCCGCGGCTTATGCCCTCGCGGCGCGCATCGACCCCAACGTCGGCGACCCGCGCGAGGCCAGCGCACCGATACCCGTCGCGCCAGCGTGAGCGCCATCGCGACCGTGGTCGTGGTCGTCGCCCCCTGTGTCAGGGAAGTCGTCGGGCCGCGCGCGTCATTTTCGTCGGGTCACGACGCCGAGCAGCGCGCGGGCCTTGCGGGCGAGCTGCGGCTCGCGTGGCGTCACCACCTCGAGGGCCTTGCGCAGATCGTTGCCGGCGTCGGCAGTGCGGCCGAGCGACAGGTGCACCTCGGCGCGGTTCACCCACGCCGCCGCCGACTTCGGGTTCACTTGCAGGGCGTACGAGAACTGCTTGATGGCTCGCTCGGCGTCGCCGAGCTTGTGGAAGATCACGCCGAGCGCCCGGTAGTAGTAGTCGTTGCGCGGATCGATGGCGACGAGCCCTTCGAACAGGGTCTTCGCCTCCTGGTTCTTGCCCTGCATCAGGAAGAAATACCCGGTGTGGGCGATCGCGTAGAGCTCGTCGTCGGTGTAGCCCTTCAGCTCTTTGAGGGTGACCTTGCCCGCGGCCCAGCGGCCGAGCAGCGCCTGGAGCTGCGGGCTGTTCGGGGATGCTGCGCCGGCGGGCACCAGGGCGTCGGACGGTCCATCGGACATGCTTGTTCCATACCGCGCCACGACGCCGACTGTCGAACGGTGCGACGACGACGACGCAGAAGAAAACGGGGCCGGTCTCCCGGCCCCGCTGCCCTACGCGCGGACCAACCGCCGCGTCAGTCGCCGACGATCACGAACTCGACGCGGCGGTTCTTGGCCCGCCCCTCGTCGGTGCCGTTGTCGGCGATGGGCTGCTCGGAGCCAAAGCCCACGGTCTCGAAGCGCTCCGCCGACTGTCCCTTGCTCACCAGGTAGGTGGCCACGGCCTTCGCCCGCAGGGCCGAGAGCTCCTTGTTTCGCGGGGCGTCGCCGACGTCGTCGGTGTGCCCCTCGACGCGGACCTTCTTCATCTCGGGGTGCGCGGCCAGCACGCTGGCGACGTTGTCGAGCAGCGCGAACGACTTCTCCTGGATGACGTCCTTGCCGGTCTTGAAGAACACCTTGTCGAGGATTTCGAGCTTGCCCGCCTTCAAGACCACCTTCTGCTTCGCCGCGCAGCCGGCGTTCTCGACGGCGCCCTTCTCGTCAGGGCAGTTGTCGAGGCGGTCGACGACGCTGTCGCCGTCGCGGTCGGGGTCGGGGCAGCCCTTGTTGTCGCTGCTGCCTGCCTGTTCGGGGCACTTGTCGCTGGCGTCGAGCACGCCGTCGTTGTCGTTGTCGGCTTCGGGGCAGCCGTCGGCGTCGGCGAAGCCGTCGTTGTCCTCGGCCACGGCGGCGCAGGCGTCGGCGGCGTCGAGCACGCCGTCCTTGTCGTTGTCGACGTCGGGGCAGCCATCTTCATCCTCGAAGCCGTCCTTGTCCTCGGCCTGCGCCGGGCAGCCGTCGGCGTCGTTGGCGAGGCCGTCGTCGTCATGGTCGGTGTCGGGGCAGCCGTCTTCGTCACGGAAGCCGTCCTTGTCCTCGGCGGCGTCGACGCAGCGATCGTCGGGATCGCGCACGCCGTCGCCGTCCTTGTCGTCGACGTCAGGGCAGCCGTCGGCGTCCTCGAAGCCATTCTTCGTCTCCGGCTCGCGGGCGCACTTGTCGTCGTCATCGAGGACACCGTCGCCGTCTCGGTCGAGCGGAGCGCGCGTCGCGAAGCGGACGCCGGCGAAGGCGCGGAAGTCCGGGCCGCCGATGCCAGCGATCACGCCCATCGCGCCGCCGACGAAGACCGACAGCGGGCCGCCGAGCCCATGCTCAACCTCGCCGAGGAGCTCGAGCGGGCTGCGCGCGGGGATGTCGGTGGCGAAGTCCGACGTCGCCTGCGCCGATGCCAACGAGACGGCGAGCTCGGTGGGGTGGTCGGCGAGCACCGCGAACTGGTAGCCGACGCCGGCGCGAACGATGAGCTCGTTGCCGGCGACGGCGACACCATCGGCCAGGACGCTGGGCCGGGTGCGCATCCGCATCCCGAGGTTGCCAGCGGCGCGAAGGTTGCCGTCGAGCACCCGCCAGCGCCGCGATGCCAGCACCGTCGGCGTGAACGAGAACCCTGTCTCACCGACGTAGTCGAACGACGCGCCGGTGGGCAGCGTGACCGGAACCTGCACGCCGACGTCGACGGGGGCGCCGCTCCGCTGCTGCAGCAGGCGCAGCTTCGGCAGGATGCGCAGGTCGCCCACACCCATGGCCGCCAGGGACTCCTGCTCGCCGGGGGGTGCGAGGGCGTCGACGCGCTGCTGCTGCACGAGCACCGGCAGCTCGACGCCGAGCTGCACCCATTCGAACAGCGCGATGGCGCCCGTCAGATGCGCCATCAGCCGGTCCTGCACGAGCACGTGGGCGCGGTCCGTCGGCAGGCCGCTCGGCGAGACGTTGTAGGTGAACAGCGGATCGTTCGAGTACGCGAACAGCAGCGCCGCGTCCCAGTCGAGGTGCTGCGGCACCGACGCCCACGACGTGTTGAGGAGCCCTTCGGCGTCGACGGCGGGCTCGAGGCGCTCCGACGGGAAGTGGCGCTCATGGTCGTCGTGCGCTGCGACAGGGGCAGCGGCGACGGCAGCAAGCAACAGGAGGCGGCGGGTCTGGCTCATGCGGGCTCCGGGGAGGGACAACAGGGCGGGCGAGGTTGTACGACGACTCGCCGCGCTCACGCGCGGATCCGGCCGGCGGCCGGGCCTTGTTCGCGCCCCCGCATCGTGTGATCGGACCGCTCATGCTGGTGCACCGCCTGCTCGACGTCGTGTTCCGCACCCTCGATGCCATCGACGCCGCCCGCGCCCGTCTGGACGCGGCCCGCGGCGCCCCTCCGCAGCCGCCGTCGACGTGGCCGTCCGTGTCCCCGGCGGCGCCGGCGGCGGCCGACGCGACTCCGCCGGCGGGGACTCATGCCGAAGGCGCCGGATCGGGCGCCACCGTCGGCCCGCCGAGCGGGGCCCTGGCGGGTGCACCGACGGGCGTCCCGGCGTCGCCGGAGGGCCTGCGGTCGGGTTCGTCCGCCGCGGCGGGGCGCTCGACGCCACCGCCAGGACGCAAGGCCGAAGCCCGCGCGCGCAAGCCCGCGGCGCTCGCGACCGCCCCGTCGGCGGCGACCGCCCCGTCGGCGGCGACCGCGCCGGCGCCGCCGTCGAAGGGCGGCCCGAGGCGGGACCGGCCGGGCCGCACGGCGAAGGCCGCGCCCGCCGGCGACGACGCCGCTGCCCCCGCGGCGCGCCGCAAGCCGGCGGGCCGGGCGCCCTCGACGAAGTCCGCCGGCGTCGGACGCAAGGGCAGCGTCGACCGGTCGGGACGTGACCTCGACTCGGCGCGCGCCCGGGCCATCGCGACCTGGCTGCGGGACCAGGGCCGCACGGTGGTCGCCGAGGACGCCGAGCTCGACGGCAAGCGCACGCTCGCGCGGGTGCTGTGGGCGGTCGGTTGCGCCGAGGACGCCGGCAGCGAACAGGGCCTGACGGCGGCCGACGCCAGCGCGTTCCTTTCGTCAGCGGCGGGGGTCGAGGTGTTCTCGACCAACGTCGCGCGGACGTTTCGCGACGAGTCGGGGCTTTTTGTCGAAACGATTCCGGACGGGCGCAGCAAGCGGTACAAGCTGACGAAGCAGGGACGCGCGCGGCTGGCCGAAGTCCGGACCCGCTGACCGCAACCACGGGCCTCAGGCCGCAGGGAGACAGCGCGATGAGTGTCGAACGCAAGCCGCGATTCCAGTTGAAGCTGCAAATCGTCTACGACGACGGCACCAGCTTCATGAGTGGACCGGTCGTCGACCTGAGCGAGACCGGCGTGTTCATCGAGACCGTGATGCCGCTGCCGCCCGACACCCGGGTGCGACTGATGCCGTTGCTCAACGACGAGCAGTCGATGTTCGAGCTGCAGGGCATCGTCGCCCGCAAGGCCGACTACGACCTCGACAACCACTTCGACCGCACGCCGGGCATGGGCGTGCGCTTCACCGACCTGAACGACGAGCAGCGCACGTTTCTCGCCGACCTGCTGAGGCGCGGCCGCGGGGCGCATTGAACGTCGGGCCTTCTGCGTCGGGCCTTCTGCGTCGGGCCTTCTGCGTCGGGCCTTCTGCGTCGGGCCTTCTGCGTCGGGCCTTCTGCGTCGGACCTTCTGCGTCGGGGTTCTCAGCCTTCGGGCTTCTCGACGCGCCCGTCGACGTGCCGGGCGAACCGGCCAGCGTCGCGGGGGTGTACGGGGTCGTCGCTGCGCCACGGCCAGCCGCCGAAGCGCGTCCGCTCGTAGTCGAAGAAGGCCTGGCGGAGCTCGCCGGCGGTGTTCATCACGAACGGCCCGTGCTGGGCGACGGGCTCGCCGATCGGGCGGGCCTGCAGCCAGAGCAGCACGGCGTCGTCGCCACCATTTTCGACGACAAGCTCGGCGTCGCCCCGGCAGAAGGCGGCGTGTCGCGCCGCCAGCCGCGTGCCGGCGACGGTGAGCTGCTGACCGGCGAAGAAGTAGAGCGCGCGCAGCGTCGTCGCCGCCGTGGCCGGCAGGGTCCAGCGGGCGTGGGGTGCCATGCGGACCGTGGCGATCACGAGATCGCTGTCGGGCTGGCGGGCGTAGCTGTCGGGCGGCGGCGCCGGCGGACGCCGTCCGTCGGGAGTGACGCCGGCGACGACGGTCAGGGTCGTGGAGCGGCCGGCGTCGTCGACGAGGGTCTGCGACGGGATTCGGTCGCCCCACAGCATCGTGAAGTGCGGCGCGGCGAGCTTGGTCTTCTTCGGCAGGTTCAGCCAGATCTGGAAGAGCTCGACGGGGTTCGGCCCGCCGCGGTCGAGCAGCGGAAACATCTCGCTGTGCACGACGCCTCGCCCCGCGGTCATCCACTGCACATCGCCGCGGCCGAAGCGGGCGGCGGCGCCGAGGGAGTCGGAGTGATCGATGAACCCGCGCCGGGCCAGCGTCACGGTCTCGAAGCCGCGGTGCGGGTGCCGCGGAAACCCGGGCACGACGTCGCCGTGGTACATGCGCCAGCCGTCCTTGCCCTCGAAGTCCATGCCGAGGTTGCGGCCGGCCAACGACGCCGCCGGCCCCATCGCCTCGTTGCCGGCCGGATAGTCGTCGTCGTGGTGCACGCAGAACAGGAACGGGTCGACCGTCGGCCACTGGAACCCGAGCGGGACCACCTGCAAGATGCCGTCGTCGTCGGTCATGGCCTCACCCTGGCGAGAGGGGCGCGCGGGGTCACCGTAGCGACCGGGGCAGCGCTGGTCACGACGCGCTGCCAGCGAGGACGGCGCGCAGCCGCTCATGCAGCGGGATGGGCACCGGCCGGCGCTGGCCATCGATGCAGACCATCTCGATGACCGCGTCGACGAGCAGGCGACCGTCAGCCTTCCGGTGCGCCCGCTGGTCGAACACGATCCGGTACTCGCTCTCGAGGCGCGCCGTGCTGCGGATCTCGACGATGTCGCCGAACACCGCGCCCTCCTTGAACGCCTGCGTCGCCTTGTAGACGACGTAGCCCTTCTGCTCGTCGCGCCACAGGCGCACGAGCTCGCCAGCGCCGAGGACGTGCTCGCGCGCGCGCTCGAAGTAGCGCAGGTAATTCGCGTGGTAGACGACGCCCGAGAAGTCGGTGTCCTCGTAGTAGACCTGCACGTCGAAGGTGTGCGGCGTCGGGCTCATCGAATTCCTCTGGTCTCGTCGTCTTGGCGGTGCCCTGTGCGGTGCCCTGTGCGGTGCCCTGTGCGGTGACCCCGTGCGGTGCCCTGTGCGGTGCCCTGTGCGGTGCCCTGTGCGGTGACCCCGTTCGCCTACCCCGCCCGTCGCCGACGTGCATCCTCGTCGTCGCTCACCCGCGACGGCACAGCCCTTGGCCGCCGCGTCCGGTTCTGGGAAGACCGCCGCATGAAGATCCTCGTCGCTGGCGCCCAGGGCTTCGTCGGTCGCGCCCTGTGCCCGGCGCTCGTCGCCGCGGGCCACGTGGTGCGGGCCGGCGCCCGGCGACCGTCGGCAGCGACGCCAGGACACGGCGAGCCGGTGCGGCTCGACCTCAACGACGACACGACGCTGCGGCCGGCCCTGCAGGGCGTCGACGCCGTCATCTGGCTGGTGCACGGATTGCAGCGCGCCTCGTTTGCATCCTGGGAGGAGGCGGTGGCCGCGCGCTTCGCCGCCGCCGCGCGGGACACCGGGCTGCGGCGCATCGTCTACCTTGGCGGCGTGCTGCCGACGACGTTGACCGCCGCGGGGCGCGTGCCCGCCGCGCCGTCGGAGCACCTGCGCGCGCGGCAGCGCACCGGCGAGCGGCTGCGCGAGGCAGCGCCCAGCGTGCTCGAGCTGCGCGCGGGGATCATCGTCGGTGGCGGCGGCGCGAGCTTTCGGCTGCTGCGTGATCTGGCCGTGCGCGCGCCGGTGATGGTGCGCGTGCCCTGGCTCGCCGCCGAGCAGCAGCCCGTCGCCCTCACCGACGTCATCGCCGCCCTTGTCGCCGTCGTCGGCCGCGACGCGACCGGCGTCCTTGACGTGCCCGGCCCCACCATCGTGACCACCGAGGCACTCTTGCGGCGCACGGCGGCGCTGCTCGGCCGGCAGGTCCGCTTCGTCGACGTCCGCGTGCCCGCCGCGCTGGTCGTCGAGGCGGCGGCGCGGCTGACGCGCGCCGACGACAACGTCGTGCGCGGCATCCTCGGCGGCGTCGACGCCGTCGACCTCGTCGCGCCCGGCGAGGGCGTCTTCGCCGCGGTGCCCGGGCTGCCGCGCACACCGCTGGACGTCGCGCTGCGCGACGCGCTCGTCGCCGAGGAGCGCAGCGTGGGCGCGGCCACCGCGGCGGTCGAAGAGCTCCTCGGCCTCGTCTGGGGCCACCGGTGACCGCGCCGACGACGGCGCCGACGCCTGCGCCGACGCCGGCGGCGCCGACGACGGCGCCGGGCTTCGTGCTGCTGGCGTCCCTGGCGTGGTGGGGCGTCTTCGTCGTCGGCCGCCTGTCCGGTCACGTGCAATGGGGGCTCGCGGCGCTCGGTGTCGTTGTCGTCGCCCTGCTGCTGCGCCCGCCCGCGACGCGCGCCCGCTGGTTCGTTGCGTCGGCGCGCGTCGTCGCGGTGGACGTCGGCTTCGGCCTCGCGGTCGGGGTCGCCTCGGTGGCCGCGACCCACCTCGCCTTCGCGCCGCTGGCCGCGCGGCTGCCGTCGTTGGCCGGCGAGGTTGACGGGCTCTACGCCCTCGCCGGCGTCGGGCTGTCGACGCTGGGCGCCACGCTCGTCGTGATCGTCGCCGAGGAGGTGCTGTGGCGCGGCGCCGCCGGTGGCGCCCTCGTCGCCCGGGTGCCGTCGGGCGCCGCGCGGGCAGCGCTCGCGACGGGGTTGTACGCGGCGGCGCAGAGCGGCGGTGGCTCGGTGTGGCTCGTCGTCGCCGCCCTCGGCCTCGGCGGCCTCTGGGCGGCGCTGGCGGCGGCGCGCGGGGGCCGGCTGGTGGCGCCCCTCGTCGCCCACGCCGTGTGGACGCTCTTGGTGCTCGGCGCGTGGCCGCTTCGACGTTGAGCGCCGGCGCGTGGCGGCCTGCCCGTCGCATCAGGACTCCATGACCCTCGGATCCCTGAGGGGGAACCGCGACGTTCGAGCACGAGCGGACGCGCAGACGCGCCAGGACCGGGGCAAGCAAGGTGCGTGTCATGCTTCGACCGCTACGGGGTCGCGGCGGAGCATGGAGTTGTGCTCGCCGTCGTTCTTGACGAAGTCGGCCTCGTCGACGCCGGCCTCCGGCGTGTTCGTCGTCGTGAAGCTGCGCCCGCCCTCGCCCTCTCCCTGGGCGGGGCCGCGTCAGCGCTGGCGGTCTTGGCGTCGCCGCTGTCTTACTCGACGACGGGCGGCATGCTCGTGCTCGCCGCGCCGGTGCTCGGGGGGGCTCGTCGGCGCCGCCACCACCGTGGTGCTCAAGACGCACCCCGGGCTGCGCGACGGCGATGTGCATCTCGTGCGGGCCGGGCTGTGGACGGGCGCCTTCGACGCCGCCTGCGTCGCCGCCGCGCTGCGGGGGAGCGGCGGCGACGGCCGCGCGGCCGCCCTCGCGTCGCTGTCGACGTGGGCCATCGTGACCGGGGCCGGGCTGGGCGCCGCCACGGCCTTCGACGTCGTCGACGCCGCGCCGTCGCTGGGCCTCAGCTCCCTGTGGATCAAGGCGCTGTCGACGGGCTTGACGCTCGCGATCACCGACCTGCCTGCGGAGTGGCCGAACGACCCCTCGCCCCTGATCGCCGCCACCACCGGCGCCGTGGGCACGGCCTCCGGCGTCGGCGGCGTGCTGCTGGGCGACGCGCTGCACCTGTCGCGCGGCAGCGTCTGGCTGGACCACGTCGGCGCCGGGGTCGGCGCGCTGTCGGCGCTGGCGCTGGCCACTGGGCTCCGCGCCGGGACGCCGGCGGTGGGCTGGGGCAGCGTGCTCAGCGGCACCCTCGCCGGCACCGGCGCCGGGCTGTTCGCGGCCTACACCCTCGAGGGGGGGCACCGCAGCGGGCGCGGCGGTGTCGTTCGCGCCGACGCTGCTGCCGTCGCCCACGCCGAGGGATACGCGGCCGCGGCCCGCGGCGGCCGTGGCGGTGCGGCTGCCCTGAGGCGACGCCCGGCGCGGCGCGCGCTACGAGCGTGACGAGCGTGACGAGCGTGACGATGAGGGCGATGCGTGACGCGCCCAATGGAACGGCTGCATGCTGCCGGGCAGCCGCGTCGCACGGTACTCGGCGTCGAACAGGCGGCGCATCATCGTCGCCAGCCCCATCGGCGCCAGCGTGGACTCGGGCGGGTGCTCGCAGGTGCGCAGCGCCGCCCGCATGGTCTCGGGGGTGGCGTAGCGGTCGTCGGGGTCAGGCGACAGCGCGGCCTCGAGCACGAGGGCGAGCCGCTCGGGGACGGCGTCGGGCAAGGGTGGCCGTCGCGCGGCGGCGTGCAGCGCGAGGACCTCGGCCTCGCCGCGGCCGTCGACACGAAACGCCGGCTGGCCGGTGACGAGCTCCACGCCGAGGAGCCCCACCGCGAACAGATCGCTGCGCACGTCGAGCGGCGCGCCGCGCGCCTGCTCCGGCGACAGGTAGCCCGGAGTGCCGGCGATGGGCGGCCGTGGCTCGGTGGCGGTGGCAACGCACAAGCCGAAGTCGCCGATGCGGATCTCACCGTCGTAGCGGACGAAGATGTTCCTGGGCGCGAGGTCGCGGTGCACCAGCCGCAGCGGCGCACCGGCGTCGTCGACCAGCGTCTGGCCGTAGGCCAGCCCGTCGAGGATCTGGTCGAGGATGTAGGTCGCGAAGCGCGGCGGCAACGTGCCCCCCTGCGTCCGCGCGCGCGCGAGGATCGTGCCGAGGTCCTGCCCGTCGACGTACTCGAGGACACCGACAACATGGCCGCCTTCACGCACGACCTCGAGGCCGTGGACGACGTTCTTGTGCTGCGTGCGCGTCGCGAACTCGATCTCGCGGTGGAACTCATCCTGCTGCCGGACCGAAGGCGGCGGGTCGGTGCGCAGCTTCTTGAGGACGACGAGGGTGCCCGTGCGCTCGTCGCGGGCGCGGTAGATCTCGGCGACGCCGCCAACGGCGAGGCGATCGATGATCGTATAGGCTCCTAGTCGCGACACGAACGCCTCTCCGCAGTCGATGCTCCGTGCGCAGCGGCCTCAGGGCTCGATCCGGTACTTCTGCAGCTTGTAATAAAGCGCGCTGGTCTTGATGCCCAGCCGGCGCGCGGTCTCGGCCTTCACGCCGGCGCTGGCCTCGTAGGCCCGCAGGATCAACGCCTTCTCCAGGCCATCGAGGAGCTCGTCGAGCGTGCGCGGGTCGTCCGGCGACGGCAGCGCGGCCAGAGGGGCCGCCGTCGATGGCTTCAGCGCGCCGAGCATCGCCGGCAGGTCGTCGGCGCGCAGCGTGTCGCCCTCGGCAAAGACCAGCGCCTGCTCGAGCACGTTCTCGAGCTCGCGCACGTTGCCGGGCCAGCGGTAGCTCCTGAGCGCCGCCATGCACGCCGCGTCGATGCCGCGCACCGTCGAGCGCGTGCGGGGCCCGAGCTTCTGCAGGAAGTGCTCGACGAGCAGCGGGATGTCCTCGGGGCGGTCGCGCAGCGGTGGCAGCTCGACGGGGATGATGTGCAAGCGGTAGAGGAGGTCTTCGCGGAACGTCCCCTCGCCGACCATCTTCGCGATGTCCCGGTGGGTCGCCGACACGATACGCACGTCGACGGCGACCGGGCTCTCGCCGCCGACCCGCTCGATGGTCTTCTCCTGCAGCGCGCGCAGCAGCTTGGCCTGCATGTCCAGCGGCACGTCGCCGATCTCGTCGAGGAACAGCGTGCCGCCGTGAGCCAGCTCGAAGCGGCCGAGCTTACGCTTCACCGCGCCGGTGAAGGCCCCCTGCTCGTGGCCGAACAGCTCGCTCTCGAGCAGCGTCGCCGGAATCGCCGCGCAGTTGACGCCGACGAAGGGCTGCTCGCGGCGCGGCGACAGGTCGTGGATCGCGCGGGCGACGAGCTCCTTGCCGGTGCCGCTCTCACCGCGCACGAACACCGTCGCCTCGGCGGCGGCAACCTTCTCGACGGCGCGGAACACCGCCTGCATCGCCGCGCTGTGGCCGATGATTCCCTTCACGCGGCGCTTCACCGACGCACCGGCGGGGACCGCCGGTGCGTCGGCGAAGCGCGCGGCGGCGTCGGCGCTGACGACGTCGGCGAGGCCAAGGGCGCGCTCGACGCGGCGCCGCTCGTCGCGCAGCGCGAGCCCAGCCGCGACCTTGGCGCGCAGCAGGTCAGGGGCGAACGGCTTCTCAAGGAAGTCGAAGGCGCCGCCCTTCATGGCGTCGACAGCGCTCTGCACCGTGCCGAAGCCGGTCATCACGATCACGACAGCGTCACGGTCGGCCTCGCGGATGCGCGCCAGCGCGCTGAGGCCGTCGCCTGCCGCCATCTTCAGATCGGTCAGCACGAGGTCAGCGGGCGCCCGGGCGAAGCGAGCAACGCCTTCATCGCCGGAGATCGCCGTCGTCACCTGGTGGCCGAGCTTGCGCACGACCGAGGCCGCAGCCTCGCGCAGGGTCTCGTTGTCGTCGACGATCAACACGTGGGCCATCGTCGGGTGGGCTTACCATGGTAGTGAATGCCCGTGGACATGCTGCCGTTTGCGTTCGTGCTGTTCCTCTCGTTCCTCGTCGAGAGCGCCGTGGGCTTCGGCAGCGCGCTGGTGGCGGTGTCGCTCGGCGCGCAGTTCGTGCCGCTCAAGGAGCTGTTCCCTGTCTTCCAGCCCCTGTCCCTCGGACTGTCGACGATCATCGTGATGCGCGAGTGGCGACACGTGCAGGCGCGGTTCCTCGTGCGCGAAGTGCTGCCGCCGATGCTGCCCGGTGTCACCGTCGGCCTCGCGCTGTTCCGCCTCGGTCCTGCCGACGCGCTGCTGATGGGCGTGGGCGTGGCCATCGTCGCCCTCGCGCTGTTCGAGCTGCGCCGCACGCTCCGCGGGCAGGATGCCGCCCCCCTGCCCACCGCCCTCGCCCGCGTCGTGCTGGTCGGCGCCGGCGTCATCCACGGCCTGTTCGGCACCAGCGGACCTCCGGTGGTGTGGGTGACGTCGCGCGCCCTGCCCGACAAAGCGAGCTTCCGCGCGACGCTGTCGCTCCTTTGGCTGTTGCTGTCGATCGTCCTCGTCGTCGGCTACGTCGTCGACGGCTCGCTCGGGCTGGCCGCGCTCGCGCGCAGCGCGGTGCTCGTCGTGCCGCTCGGCGCCGGCTACGTCGTGGGCAACGCCCTGCACCACGCGGTGCCGCAGCGGACGTTCCGGCTGGGCGTCTGCGTGCTGCTCGTTGTCGCTGGCGCCGTGCTCGCTACCCGCGCGCTGTCAGCCCTGCAGGCGACCCAGCAGACGGCCCAGCAGGCGGCCCAGCAGGCGGCCCAGCAGGCGGCCCAGCAGGCGGCCCAGCAGGCGGCCCAGCAGGCGGCCCAGCAGGCGGCCCAGCAGCCGGCC
>VGSZ01000040.1 GCA_016874845.1 Deltaproteobacteria bacterium | reverse complement strand
ACGGTGCCGCCGGTGCACAGGGCAGCAGTTGCTCGGCTCGCCGGGACGACGGCGCGGGCACGACGACAATTCGGTGCTCGGACGGTACCGTCGCCGTACTCCGCGATGGCAACGGCGGGGCCCCCGGCCTGACCTCGCTCCTCCGAATCGATCCGCAGCTAGGCGGGCCGAACTGCCCATTCAGCGGTGTCCGCGTGTCTGGTGGCATCGACGACGACCGCGACGGCGTGCTCGATGAAGTCGAGATCGACGACACCGCATTCGTCTGCTCGGAAGTGACGGGTCCGTGCGCGCCGGGCTACTTGCGTGAAGACGATGGTCGCTGCACCGAGACCTGCGGCACCGGGCGCCACAACGGCGGCGATGGTGTTTGCGTCGCCAACGGTTCATGCAGCGTCGGCTTCCACGACGGCGGTGACGGTCGCTGCACGACGACCGGCGCCTGCAGTGACGGCTTTCACGACGGCGGCGACGGAGCCTGCGTCCTGAATGGCACCTGCCGGTCGGGCTTCCACGATGGCGGCGATGGTACCTGCGTGGCCGAGGGCGCGTGCAGCGTCGGCTACGAGTTGGTTGGGACCACCATCGACAACGCCACGTGGTCGCCTGTCGCGCGATTCCCACTGAGCAGCGCGCCACCCAACTCAATCGTCCTCAACGGCGCTTGGATGTCGCAGGGAGCAGCGTCGGTGGGTGGGCGCAGCGCGTGGAGACAACAGTCTGATTGGAACGCGCTGTACATCCCCGTCGCTCGGAGCAGCACGGATCTCGAGGCGGTGCAGGTCGACGTCTACCACCCGAACACGAACAGCGGCCTGGCCTTCGTCGTCGGCGGCGACAGGAACGGATTCAACGGCGCCGAGAACTACTTGTCGTACGACCTGAACCGAACGGAGCAGGCGGTGAACCGTGGCGGCTTCTATGACGGCTGCTGCAGCTCTGCGAACAACGTGCAGATTGCGCGCCGCACCGACCGCGGCGTTCCGGTCAACCGCTGGGTGACGTTGCGCGTCGAATTCGATGTGAGGACCGGTGAAGCCCGCTTCTTGCTCGATGGCCAGGAAATGTTCCGTGAGGTCGTCAACTTCAGCACGATCGAGAGGGTCTACGTGCAGCTCCGGTCGGGTACCGGCGTCGGCGTACCGCCCAACATCGCGTGGAGCAACCTTGCCGTTGAGGCTGGCGGCGTGAGCGCGAACGCGCCCTCGGGCGAACCGGGATCCTGCGTCGCAGTCGGTCCGTGAATCTGGTCGTCTGATCCACCATCGCTTCCCTGAGCGCCGGCGAGGAGAAGGACTTCTCCTCGCCGGCGCTCAGACGTCATCGTGCACGCAGCGACAGTCGAGGAAATCGCAGCGCCGGCTTCGGCCGGCCTCAGGCGCCGGCGGCGTCGGCCAGGGCGGGCAGCGTCTGCTCCGACGGACCGAGCACGTTCAGGAAGCCGAGGTCGTCGCTGCGCTCGACGTTGACGTTGATGAGCGTCGCGCCGGTGTCGCGGGCGGCCTGCAGGGCCATCTCCGTGATGCCCACCGAGAAGCTCGTGCCGACGCAGACCAGCACGTCGGCGTCGTTGAGCCAGCGGGTCGCCTCGCGCGAGCGGTACAGCGGGTGCGAGTCGTAGAACTCGTCGAACAGCAGGACGACGGGGCGCAGCACCGTCTGGCACGCGGCGCACACCGGCAGCGGCGACGAGGTCGTCAGGCCGATCCCGGTCAGCGCCTCGCCGCGGCGCGGGCACTGGCCATCGGCGCAGCAGAAGGTGTCGTAGCGGCCGTGGATCTCGATGGTGCGCTCGGCGGGCGCGCCTGACGCAAGGTGCAGACGATCGATGTTCTGCGTGATCACGCGGTGGCCGTCGAAGCGGCGCAGGAAGCGGGTGATGGCGTCATGCCCGGCATTGGGCCGCAGCGTCGCGGCGCGGTCGTGTAGCGCCCCGTGGCCCTTCCACCAGAACTCGCGGTACCAGACGTCGGGGTCGTCGTAGAACTTCTCGATCGTTCCCCAGTCGAGGATGAAGTTCGCCCAGATGGCGTCCTTGCTCTTGCGGTACGGTGCGAGGCCCGAGGCCACCGACAGCCCGGCGCCGGTCAGCCACACGACGTTCCTGCCGTTGCACAGGGCGTCGACTACGCGCTGCTCGTCATTTTTCTCGCTCATGACCACCAGCATGGCAGGCGCGCTCGTCGTCGTCGACGGCGGCTTCCGTTCGCGGTAGAGCGCGCGCATGGCCCTGCGCGTCTTCAACTCGCTGCACCGCACCAAGGAAGACTTCGTCCCGCTGCACCCGGGGCGCATCGGCCTCTACGTCTGCGGCGTCACCGTCTACGACCTGTGCCACGTCGGTCACGCTCGCGTGTACGTCGTCTTCGACACCATCGTGCGGTGGCTGCGCCGCGACCACGCGGTGACGTACGTGCGCAACTTCACCGATGTCGACGACAAGATCATCAAGCGCGCCCACGAGCGCGGCGAGGATCCGATCGCGCTGGCGGCGCGCTACGCCGACGAGTTCCAGGTCGACATGGATCGCCTCGGCGTCGCCCGCGCCGACGTCGAGCCGCGGGTGTCGACGCACATGGCCGAGATTGTCGCGTTCATCGCGCTGCTCGAGGACAAGGGCTTCGCCTACCGCGTGGTCTCGACCTCTGACGTCGACGGCGCCGGCTTCGACGTCTACTTCCGCGTGAAGAACATGGCCGCCCAGCGCTACCTGCAGCTGTCGGGGCGCAACGTCGACGACATGCTGGCCGGCGCCCGCGTCGCCGTCGACGAGCGCAAGGAAGACCCCCTCGACTTCGCGCTGTGGAAGTCGGCGAAGCCCGGCGAGGTGGCGTGGGACTCGCCGTTTGGTCGCGGGCGGCCCGGCTGGCACATCGAGTGCTCGGCGATGTCGAAGAAGCACCTTGGCGTCACGTTCGACCTGCACGGCGGCGGCAAGGACCTGATCTTCCCCCACCACACCAACGAGATCGCGCAGAGCGAGTGCGCCCACGGCGAGGTGATGGCGCGCTACTGGCTGCACAACGGCTTCATCAACTTCAACGACGAGAAGATGGCGAAGTCGGTGGGCAACTTCTTCACCATCCGCGAGCTGTGGCCCTACGCCACCGGTCAGGCGCTGCGCTTCTTCCTGCTGTCGACGCACTACCGCGGCGACGTAAACTTCGAGGTGTCGACGTCGTGCCCGTCGTGCCGCGCCGAGCTCGCCGTCGCCGACCAGCAGGCGCTGCGCTGCTCCGCGTGCGGGGCGACGACGACGAAGGAGGCGCTGCGGCAGCAGGTGCGCTTCCCGGGGCTCGAAGAGGCCGAGCGTCGCGTGCAGTACCTGTACGAGACCCGACGCCGCATCGACGCGACGCTGGCGAAGACCGCCCCCGAAGACGGGCCGACCCTCGCGTCGACGTTCGGCAAGCCGGGCGAGCCGTTTTCACCGTGGGACGACTTCGTCGCCGCGATGGACGACGACTTCCATACGCCCCGCGCCATCGCGGCCCTGCACGACGTGCTGCGCGTCGCCAACCTGCTCGTCGCCGGCCGCGAAAAAGAGCTGACCGGCAGCAAGCTGAGGCCCGCCCAGCGGGCGACGCTGCTGTCGCAGTGCCGCCGCCTCCTGCAGGACATGGGCGGGATCCTCGGCCTCGACGCCGACGACACCGGCGCCTTCCTCGAGGCGCAGCGCGATCTGCGGCTCGCGGCCCGCGGGCTCGACAAGGCAAAGATCGAGGCGCTGCTCGTCGCCCGCGTCGCGGCCAAGGCGAACAAGGACTTCGCCGCCGCCGACGCCGCCCGCGCCGACCTCGTCGCGCTCGGGCTCGAGGTCAAGGATACCCCCGAGGGCGTCGAGTGGAACGTCGCCTGAGGCGGTCGAAAGCGAGCGCGCCCCGACGAGGGGCGCGCGACGAGGGCCGGGGGTGAAGCGGAACGGCGGCGCGAGCGCCGCGCGCGTCACAGGCTGATCGTCGTATCGAGGTAGACCTGCGAGTTGTTGTTGTACGGCGAGACGAAGTCCCAGAAGGGGAAGCGAAGACCCTTCCCGTCGGCGGTGAGCGCGCCCTGGAAGCTGCTGGCGCCCAGCGTGAAGAACAGCCACGGCAGCGGGATGTAGCTGACCGACAGATTGCCCGCCGTCGACTGCCGCGGCACCAGACCGGCCACCGCATCCTCGGCCTTCAGCGCGTCGTCGGGGCCGGTGCGCACCGAGAACGACTGCCCGTAGGTGAGGTCGGCGTTCACAGCGATGGCGCCGTTGAAGCCGAACCAGGCGCCGCCGATGCCGGCGCCCCAGCGCCACTGCTGTGGCAGCCGCCCTTCGTGGCAGCCGTAGTTCGACAGCTCGAGCTGGTTGCGCGGGTTGCAGGTGACCGTCGTGATCGCACCCAGCGTGCGGTCCTGCAGCGGACGACCACCGTGGGCGAGGAACCGATTGGCCAACGACGGCACGAGCAGCGCGTAGCCGGCGTTGGCCGCAGCGTAGAACGACAAGCCGAGGTCATTGAGGTTGTAGATGTTGCGCAGGCCGAACGTCGCCGTCCCGAGCGAGCCGCTCTGCCGCGACGCCATCGACAGCGGGAGCTGGTAGCCGAGGGTCGGCAGCACCAGCAGCGCGCCATCGAGGCCGCGGAACTTCATATAGCGCGCGAGCAGCGTCGGGTCGGACATCTCGACCTGATAGGGCGTCGACGTCACGTTGGACTGGGTGTGCTCGAGGCTGTAGCTCTGGTTCAGCAGGAACGTGAAGCCCTGCCAGGCGATGAGCGGCGTCAGCGTCAACGTCGACGAGAACGTCGGGTTCCAGGGCGAGGCTACGAACGTCCCCGAGCCCACCGCCTCGGTCAACGACGCGTTCAAGTGCAACGGGAACGGCGGCTTCGCGCCGTCGCTCCCCTTCAGCTGCTGCTGCAACTGCAGCTGCGACTGCGCCGCCGCCGGCGTCGCCGCAAGGCACGTGAACACCACGACGACCAGGGCCCGCAACGACAGCTGCATTCGCGCTCCACTTCGAGGTTTGCCCGGCGTGCGCCCGACGAACACGACCCCGACCGCTGTCGCCAGCAGCAAGGACCATGCGCGGTCGCTAGCACCGCCACCTCCGGTCGTCTGCGGGGATCCGCACGCGCCGGCGTGCGGCGCGGGGCTTTTCCCGGCGCCCGCGACCGGCGACGCTGTTGATCGTGGACCGCACGCCCGGCCTCTCTCACCTCGTCCGCTGCCCTGGGGCGCGGTCGCCTGTCGCGTCTCGACCGAGCGCGACGCTCCTGGTCGCCGTCGTCGTAGCGGCCGCCCTCGGCCTGCTGGCCGCCTGCCCCCCCCCGGTCGAGCTGTGTGGCAACGGCGCCGACGACGACGAGGATGGCCGCACCGACTGCGCCGACGAGAGCTGCGCGTTCGATCCGCTGTGCGGCAGCTGCGGCGACGGCACCCTTGGCGGCGGCGAGGCCTGCGACGACGGCAACGTCGACGACGGCGACGGCTGCTCGGCGCGCTGCCTGCTCGACCGCTGCGGCGACGGTGTCCTGGACGACGGCGAGGCCTGCGACGACGGCAACTTGGCGGGCGGCGACGGCTGCGACGCCCGCTGCGAGCAGGGCAGCTGCGGCGACGCCGTGCTGCAGACCGACGAGGAGTGCGAAGACGGCAACCGTGTCGACGGCGACGGCTGCGACAGCGCCTGCCGGGCCGAGTTCGCCGACTGCTCGCTGCGCCAGGACATCCAGTGCTTTGACGGCAACCAGCGCTCCGGCGACGGCTGCTCGTCGACATGCCTCGGCGAGTTCTGCGGCGACGGCATCGTGCAGCCGACGATGGGCGAGCGCTGCGACGACAGCGCCCCCGGCGCCGTCGTCGTCGGCTGCCGCGGCTGCCAGATCACGGCGCCGTAGGCGACAAGCGCGTCGATCGCACCACGGGGTTGCGCGCCAGCGCGGTGGCGAGGGCGCCCTCGACGTCGAGGGCGACGAACCGGCGGGCCGCTCGCAGCCCGCAACGCACGGCATAGGCGTCGCTCTGCCCATGGGCGACGAAGGCCGGCCGTCGCAGGCCGAGCAGTGGCGCGGCGCCGGTCTCGCGCGGGTCAAGGCTGGCGCGGATGCGATCCCACCCCGGCCGCGACAGCGCCCCCCCCAGCCGGTCGACGACGGAGCCGTGGGTGAACGTGTTCTTCACGAGCTGACCGAGGAACGCCACGACGCCCTCGGCGGTCTTCAACGCGACGTTGCCGGTGAAGCCGTCGGTGACGACGACGTCGACGCCGCCGTGCAGCAGGTCGCGTCCCTCGCAGGGGCCGGTGACGCGCAGCTGGGTCTGGCGCAGCAGGGCGAGCGCCGCGCGGGTGAGCGCCGTGCCCTTGTGGTCCTCCTCGCCGTTGCCAAGCACCCCTACCGCGGGCCGCGCGACGCCGAACGAATGAGCGAAGTACGCGCTGCCGAGCACCCCCCACTGGGCGAGGTGCAGCGGCGTGCAGGCGACCTGTGCGCCGGCGTCGAGCAGCAACGCGTGGCCGGTGGCCCCGAGCGACGGCACCAGCGCGGCGATGGCCGGCCGCGCCACGCCGGGCAGCCGACCAAAGACGAATGACGCCGTCGCCGAAAACGCGCCCGAGTTTCCTGTCGACAGCACAGCGCTGCAGCGACCCTGCTGCACGAGCTCGCAGGCCACACGCATGCTCGAGCGGCGCTTGCTACGCACGGCGGCAGCCGGCTGGTCATCCATCGTGACGACGTCGTCGGCGCCGACGAAGGCGAGCCGCCCGGCGGCGACGAGCGGCGCGTGGTCGCGCGCGATCCGCTCCCCCAGCGCCGGGACGCCGACGGCGATCACGCGGTCGCCATCGTCGACGACGGCCTTCAGGGCGCCCTGCAGCACGACGTCGGCGCCGCGGTCGCCGCCCATCAGATCGAGGGCGACGGGCACGACATCGTCGGCGATGATCACCACGGGCGTCGCCTCAAGCCGCGTCTACGCGAAGGACCCGAGCCCCAAAGCCTCCGCCCCGGCGTGAACAGGTCACGTCCGGGGCAGGGGACCGAGCGCGAGACGGAGTCTGTACCCCGTCGACGGTCACTCTTCGATGCGCGGACGTGCCACACGGCCGGCGTAGGCACCGCAGGCGCCGCAGGCGTAGTGCGGCATCTTCGGCGCGCCGCAGTTGCTGCAGCTGACGTACGACATCGCCGAGTACTTCATGTTCGCCGCGCGGCGCATGCGGGACTTGCTGCGCGACTTGCGTCCGTAGGGAACTGCCATCGGAACCTCCAGCGCCGCGATCTGCGGGGCCTGTTGAACGAGCCGGACCCTAGCCGACCCGGCAAGGATTTCAACCGTCTTGCGCGTGGTCCTCGCGATCGGCCGCACCCGGGGCGCAGTCGCGTGATCAGCTGTCGAGCCGGAAGCGCGCGGCGCCCGGTTCGTCGTCGTCGCTGGCGGTGGCGTCTGACGGCGCACGCGCGATCTGCTGCGTGGGCGGAAGGTCGGCCGCCGGCAGCGCTTCGGGCGCGACGAGCTCGAGCACCCATGGCTCGAACAGGCCGCTGGTGGTGCCGTCCGGCTCGGCGACGGGCTCGGGCAGCTCGGTCACGAAGCGCGAAGGCTTGTGCAGAACCATGCTGGCGTCGCGCAGCCGGCTGGTCAGCGGATGACAGACGTAGACCTCGTCCTTGGCGCGGGTGACGGCGACGTACCAGAGGCGTCGTTCTTCGTCTTCGCCGAGGTCGTCCTTCAGCGCCAGGTCGGAGGGGAACGATCCGTCGGTGGCCCAGACGATGAACACGCGGCTCCACTCGAGGCCCTTGGCCTGGTGCACCGACGACAGCGTGACCTTCTCGTCGGGGTCTTCGGCCGACACGATCTCTTCGGCCGAGAAGCTCTGCACGAGCATCAGCTCACCGAGGAACGCCTCGGTGTCGGCGAAGCCGGCGGCGTAGTCGGCGAGCTGCTCGATCTCGGCGACGCGCTCGTCGGCGACGGGGTAGGCCTTGCGCAAGTAGTCGGCGTAGCTGCCGTCGAGCAGCACGCGGATCTGCTCGCCCGGCTTGTTCTTGATGTCGTGGGCCGCCATGCGCCCGAGCACGCCCGCGTACCTGTCGACGCCGGGCTTGGCGCGCCGTCCGAGGGTGCCGTCGAGGCAGGGATCGTCGACGAGGGCGCGGGCGGCGCCGGCGGCGTCCTTGCCGCGGGCGAGCGCCACCTTGAACGAGCCCCACAAGGCGTCGGCGGTGGCGTTGCCGATGCCGTCGTGCAGCTTGACCGTGCGCCGGAACGACAGCTCGTCGTCGGCGTTCCACAGGAGCTTCAGGTGGCAGAGCACGTCCTTGATGTGCGCCTGCTCGAAGAAGCGCAGCCCCGAGCGCACGAGGAACGGGATGCCGCGCCTGGTCAGCTCGACCTGCAGCTCGAGGACGTGGCGGTGCGCGCGGTACAGGACGGCGATGTCGTCGAGCCCCACGCCCTCGTCGCGCAATTGCAGAATGCGCTCGACGACGAACTCAGCCTGCACGGCGACGTCGCGGCAGGGCACCAGCGCCGGCAGCATCCCCGACGGCCGCAGCGCCTTCAGCCGCGTGGGGAATTCCTGCCGCGCGCGCGACAGCGTCGCGTTGGCCAGCCCGCAGATCTCGGGGGTGCTGCGGTAGTTCAGCTGCAGCGGCAGCATCGTCGCGCCGGGCCAGCGCTCGGGGAACCCGCGGATATTCTCGACGGCGGCGCCGCGGAAGCCGTAGATGCACTGCGCGTCGTCGCCGACGACGGTGAGGTTCTTGTGGGGCCCGGCCATCAGGTCGACGATGGTGCCCTGCAGGGCGTTCGTGTCCTGGTACTCATCGACGAGGACGGCGTCGAAGCTGCCCTTGATGTGGTCGGCGAGCTTGCCGCCCTCTTCGAGCAGCACCGCCCAGTTCATCAGCAGGTCGTCGAAGTCCATGACGTTCAGCGACGCCTTCTTCTGCACGAAGGCGCGGCAGACGCCCATGATCTCGTCAGCGAGGTGCGCGAAGCGCGGCGCTCGCTGCAACAGCACGTCGCGCGCCGGCATCCGCTGGTTGATGGCCGAAGACGCTATGTCGAGCAGGACGTCGGCCTTTGGGAAGCGCGCCTTGACGGTGTTGACCTTGGCGTCGACGACGGCGGCGGCCATCAGCTCGCGGGCGTCCTCGCGGTCGAGGATGGTGAAGTTCTCGCCGTAGCCGATGGCGAGCGCGTGCTTCTTCAGGAGCGCGTTGCCGACGTGGTGGAACGTGCCGCCCATGACCTGCAGGGCCTGCGGACCCACGAGCTCGCCGACGCGGCGGAGCATCTCCTTCGCCGCGCGGTTGGTGAACGTCAGCAGCAGGATCCGCTCGGGGGCGATCCCGGTGTCGAGGAAGCGCGCCACCCGGTACGTGATCGCACGCGTCTTGCCCGAGCCGGCGCCGGCGAGCACGACGAGGGGGCCGCGAGGGGCGAGGGCCACGGCGCGCTGCTCGTCGTTCAGCGCGGCCTGGTAGTCGATGCCCAGCCGCGAGAGCGCCGCGGCCGACTTGAGCTGGAAGTGACGGGCCATGGGCGCTGCTTGTAGCCCGCGGCGATCGGGGCTGAACAGGGTTTCAGCCCGGTGTCAGCCCGATCTCACCCAGAGGTCCAGGACAACGAAGGCCACGCCAGGAGCGTCCGCGGAACGAGATCACCGCCGGAAGGCGCTCGACCCGCGGTCGCCGGCGCGGAGGCCAGCGACGACGACGACGACGACGACGACCCGGCGCTCGGCTCGTGCGCCGGTGTGGGCAGCCCACCGGAGGCCCGGGTTGTCAGGGGCGTGGCCAGAGGTCCCCGACTCGCGCCGAAGGCGCTCGCTCGCGTCACGACAACGGCAACCACGTCCGCGACCCCACACGCGGAAGGCGAAGGGAGCAGGAATCTCGTCGACGCGAGCGATCCTCTTGCGCAAAGCGCAGCGAAGCCCTAGACCCCGGCCGTCTCATCAACTCCCGCAGCAGCGGCAGAAGGAAGATCGCAATGGCGAAGACGTCGACCCAGGCCAAAGAGCGAAAGCGCATCGAACTGTCGAACCGGCACGCGAAGAAGCGCGCGGCGCTGAAGTCGAAGATCATCGACCCGAACCTGACCGAAGACGAGCGCCGCGACGCGATGTTCGCGCTGACAAAGATGAAGCGCGACACGGCCCGCACGCGCGTGATGCGTCGTTGCCAGGCCACCGGCGCGCCGCACGCGGTCTACCGCAAGTTCCAGCTCAACCGGATCACGTTCCGCAACATGGCCCTGCAGGGCCTGCTGCCCGGCGTCACCAAGGCGTCCTGGTGAGCCGGCTGGCTTGACGCCGGTCCACCGCCGCAACGAGGCACCCTGACGGGTGCCTCTTTGCTTTAGGGGCTGACTGCGATTGGCTGTCAGCAGGCGCATCGTCGCCGTCGAGGCCCGTCATGGACGTTCGCTGCAGTCGGTGCGCCACCGAGTACGAGCTCGACGACTCCCGCGTGGGGCCCGCCGGCACGCCGGTGCAGTGCAGCAACTGCGGGCACGTGTTCAAGGTGATGCCCGGCGGGGTGTCGCGCGAGGCGACCACCCCGGGCACGCCGAAGCCGACGTCGGAGACGGCCCAGCCGGTCCCCGACGAGGCGTTGTCGGCGGCGCCGGACTGGACCTTGCGCCGCGCCGACGGCGGCACGCTGCGCTTCCGCGAGATGACGACGCTGCAGAAGTGGATCGTCGAGCGCAAGGTCGGCCGCGACCACGAGATCTCGCGCAGCGGCCGCACGTGGAAGCGCCTCGGTGACATCGCCGAGCTGACCAGCTTCTTCCAGGTCGTCGAGGCCGCCGATGCCGCCCAGCGCGCCGCCGCACCGGTGCCCGTCGCCGTCGTCGACGCCCCCGCCGCGCGCTTCGCCAGCCTCATCGGCGACGGCGCGCCATCGCCGGCACCGACGTCGCCGTCGTCGCCGGGCACGACCGCCCCGGGCACGACCGGTCCGGGCCCGGCGGCGTTCTCGCCTGCCCGCGCTCCGAGCGGCGCCACCGCCGCCGTCGCCGACAACGGCCTTCCGTATCTCGACGACAACGATCCGGTCTTGCATTGGCAGCGCCGTCGCCGCAGCTTTACCGTCGCCGCCACCGCGGCGGTCGTCGCCGTCGCCGTCGTCGTCGTCGTCCTGAACGTCGTCCCGGCCACGCCGACGCTGCCCGAGCCGCTCCGCGTCCAGGCCGCCGCCGCCGTTGCCGCCGAGGACGACGCCGCGCGCGCGGCGGCCATCGCCGCGCTCGCCGCCGAGACTGCCCCCGCCGCGCGCGCATGGAGCGCTCGCCTGCTCGCCGCCCGTGCCGTCGCCGCCGGCGACCTCGCTCGTCTGGCCGAGCGTGGGCGCGCCCTCGACCCGACCCTGGACGTCGAGCGCGTCGTCGGCGACGCCCGTGTTCGCCTCGACGAGGCCGTGGCCGCGACGGTGACTCTGCGGGGCGACCCGGAGCACCACGACACCGTCCACCTCGCCGAAGCCGCCGTCGCCCTCGCCCGCGGCGACACCGCAGCCCTGACGCGGGCGGTCGGCGAGGCGCGCCAGCGTCTGGCGGAGCGTGAGCGTGCCGCCGTGGACGAGGAGCTGCGCCTGCTCCTCACCCTCGCCGAGGCGCGCGCTCTCGACCCGACGGCGCCGGGCGCCGTCGACGCCCTCGTGGCGACGCAGGCGAAGCTCGCGCTCTTCGCTGACGATCGCGCGCGCGCCGCCGCCGCCGTCGCCGCCGTCGCCCACGTGGTGGTCGTCGTCGCCGCGCAGCGCCAGAGCACGCCCTCGGTGGCGGTCCCCCCCGCCGAGCAGTTCGCTGCGGCGCAGACGCTGCTGCAGCCGCTCGCCGCCAGCGATCCCCGCCGGGTGCTGGCCGACAAGCTGCTCAACCTCGCGTCGACGCCGCCACCGCCGCCACCGCCGCCGGCCATCGTCGACGGCGCCGGAGGCGCTCTGCCGTCGGTCGTCGACGACAAGCCGGCGGCCGCGCTGCCCGCCGACTATGACGGCTGGATGCGCCGCGGCGAACAGGCGCTGGTGGCCGACCGCAGCCAGACGGCGTTCGACTCGTTCAAGAGGGCGTCGGCCTTGCGGCCCGAAGTCGCGCGCCCCTGGCTGAAGCTCGGGTGGTCCGCGCTCGATACGAGTCGTGTCGTCGAGGCCGAGCGGGCGTTCGGCAAGGCTCTTGCTCTCGATCCGGCCCTCGCCGAGGCGCAGTTCGGCCTCGCCGAAGCGCTGCGCTTCGCCGGCAGGAAGACCGACGCCCTCGACGCCTACCGCGCCTACGTCGCCATGGACCCGTCAGGCCGAGACGCCGCCATTGCGCGGCGGGTCATCGAGGAGCTGCAGTAGCCCGCGCTGGCCCGCGCGGCGTCTGCGCTTGCGTCGTCGCGTCCACCGGGAGACAAGCCAGTGTCGGCAGACGAAACCCTATTGCGTGCGGCGCTCGCGCCCCGCCTCGGTGAGCCCCGCCATGACGACGATGACCCCGAAGTTTCGCGGCATCTGGACCGCTCTGGTCACTCCCTTCACCGAAGCCGACGCCGTCGACCGCGACGCTCTCGCCGCCCTCGTGCGCGACCAGCTGGACGCCGGCGTGCACGGCCTCGTGCCCTGCGGCACCACCGGCGAGACGGCGACCCTGACGGATGCCGAGCAGGACACCGTGATCACGACGTGCCTCGACGTCGTCGCCGGCCGCATCCCCGTCGTCGCCGGCGCCGGCGCCAACGACACGAGGAAGGCCATCGAGAACCACCGCCGCGTCGCCGCGCTGCGCGCCGGCCCCGACCGTCAGTATAAGGTTTCGGGCGCGCTGCACGTCACACCGTGGTACAACAAACCGACGCAAGAAGGCCTGTACCGGCACTTCCGCGGCGTCGCCGACTCTGCCGACCTGCCTATCATCCTGTACAACGTCCCTGGTCGCACCGGCGTTGATCTGTTGCCCGATACGATCGCGCGTCTCGCCAAAGACGAGCCGAAGTTCGTGGCGGTGAAGGAGGCGACGGGATCGGTGCAGCGCTCGCAGGAGGTGCTGAACAAGCTGGCGAGCGTGCGGCCTGACTTCGCGGTGCTGTCCGGCGATGACGGTCACATCCTGAGCCTGCTGGCGCTGGGCGGCGACGGTGTGATCAGCGTGACGTCGCACCTGTGCGCGCGCGAGCTGGTGCAGATGGTCAAGGCGTTCGACGAGGGGCGCCTGGCCGAGGCGCAGCGCCTGTCGCGGCTGACGTCGCCGCTGTCGGTGACGATGTTCTTTCGCAGCAACCCGATCCCGGTGAAGACGGCGCTGGCGATCACCGGCCGCGGCGGCGGCCAGATCGCGGCGCGCTTCCGCCTGCCGCTGTGCCCGCTCTCCGACGACGAGAACACGCAGCTGCGCAAGATGCTCATCGCCGACGGCTGGCTGTGAGCATGCGCTCCGTCGCCTCGTTGCTCGCCCGGCTCGTCGTCGTCGGCGCCCGCGGTCGACTGGGGAGCCTCATCGCGGGTGCCGCCCGCGTTGACGGGCTCGTCGTCGTCGAGGTCGGCCGCGGCGACGACCTCGGCGCGCTCCTGCACGCCATCCCCGTCGGCGAGCGGCCAGACACCGTGGTCGTGGACGTCGCGCTGCCGGGGCAGGTGGCCGAGCGCGTCGCCGCCTGCGCGGTCACCGGCGTGGCCGTCGTCGTCGCCACCACCGGGCTGTCGGCGGCCGAGCAGGCAGCAGTCGACGATGCGGCGCGCGTAATCCCCGTCTTGCAGGCGGCGAACCTGTCGCCGGGCGCGCACCTTGCGGCGCTGCTGTCGGGGCTGGCGGCAAAGGCGATGCCCGACGCCGACGTCGAGGTGGTCGAGGTGCACCACCGCAAGAAGAAGGACGCGCCATCGGGAACCGCGCTGATGCTGGCCCGCGCCGTGAACGACGCTCGCGGCGGCGGCGCGCGCTTCGTGACGTCACGCGACGGCGAAGCGCCGCGCCAGCCCGGCGACATCGGCGTCGTCGCGGTGCGCGGCGGCGACGTCGTCGGCGAGCACACCGTGAGCTTCTTTGTCGACGGCGAGCGCGTCGAGCTCGTCCACAAGGTGTCCGACCGCGGCATCTTCGCCCGCGGCGCCTTGATGGCGGCGCGCTTTCTCGTCGGGCGTGGGCCGGGTCGCGTGACGATGCAGGATGTGCTGCGTGCGCGGGTGGACTGACGGGAGCGGCCAGGCGTCCGGGCTGGTCGGGCGTGCCCGTGCGTCGGGCCTCGCGGTGGTTTTGGGCCTCGTCGTCGGTCTGCTGTCGAACGTCGTGCGCGGCGCGCCGTCGTCGCTCCCCGACACCCTCGACGAGCTTCGCGCGCGGGGCGAGCTGCGCTGGGGCGCCGACGCCAACGGCGGCGCGCCTTATATCTTCCCCGACCCGATGGACCCGACGCGGATCATGGGCTTCGAGGTCGAACTCGCCGCGGCGCTGGCTAGGAAGCTCGGCGTGACGTCGCGCCCGGTCCAAGGGCAGTGGGAGTCGCTGCTCGACCTGCTGAACCGGCGAGACTTCGACGTCGCGCTCAACGGCATCGAGGTCGCCGAGGAGAAGCGGCGCGTCTGCGCGCTGTCGCGGCCCTATTACGTCGCGGCGGAGAAGCTGACGGTGCGGCGCGGCGACGAGCGCCTGGCGTCGAAGGAAGCGGACTGGCGCGGCTACACCATCGGGACCCTGCCGGGGTCGGTGGCCGAGCGGATCGTCATCGGGCGCGGCGCGATGGTGAAGACCTACGAGGGCGGGCAGAACCAGATCTATCTGGACCTGCGCGACGGTCGCACCGACGGGGTGCTGCTCGACGAGCCGGTGACCCGATATTACGGCAGCATCGACCCGGCGCTCGCCGTAACGGAGCACTCCTGGGGCGCCGTCGCCTACGCCGTCGCGGTCCGCAGCGAAGACGTCCGCCTGCGCACAGCCATCGACGGTGCGCTCGACGAGCTGGCGCGCGAGGGCGAGCTGCGCCGCATCTACGAGCGCTGGGGGTTGTGGAACGCCGAGACCGCCCGCGCGCTCGGCGACCCCGACGAGACGGCCCGCGCGTCGGTCGCCGCCGAGGCGTTCGAGGCCTGGCGTACTGCCGTCGGCGAGATCCCGCCGTTCTGGGAGCGCGTGCGCAGCCGCTACCCGGCGACGTTCCCCATCTTCTTCCGCGCCGCGCTGCTGACACTGTCGCTGTCGCTGGTTGCCTTCATGGTCGTCGCCGTGCCCGTCGGTCTGGTCGTCGCTGTCTCCCGCGTGTACGGCCCGGCGCCGCTGCGCTGGCTGGCGGTGGCGTACGTCGAGGTCGTGCGCGGTACGCCGCTGCTCGTCCAGCTGACGATCCTCTACTTCGGCTTGCCCGAGCTCGGCCTGAAGCTCGATCCTTTCGTCGCCGGCGCCCTCGCCCTCGGCCTCAACTACGCGGCCGCCGAAGCCGAGAACTACCGCGCTGGTCTGCAGGCGGTGCCGGTCGGGCAGCTCGAGGCGGCATGGTCGCTCGGTATGACGACGTCGCAGGCGCTGCGCTTCGTCCTCGGGCCGCAGGCGCTGCGCGTCGCCATCCCGCCGATGACCAACGACTTCATCGCGCTGTTGAAGGACAGCTCGCTCGTGTCGTTGGTGACCTTGACCGAGCTGACGAAGACCTACTCGAGCCTCGGCAACTCGATGCGCGATCACCTTGGCCTCGGTGTAGTCGTTGCGCTCTGGTACCTCGCCATCGGCCTGCCTTTCGCGCTCCTTGCGCGCGCCGCCGAACGTCGCCTCGGCGGTCGTCATCGGAGACCGCTGCGATGAGCGTGCGCGTCGACGATCTCAGCTGCGCGCGCGGCGGCACGCGCATCCTCGACGCGGTCAGCTTCGACGTCGCCGAGGGCGGCCTGGCTGCCGTGCTCGGCGCGAGCGGCGCGGGCAAGACCACCCTGCTGCGCTGCCTCTCCGGGCTCGAGCCGTTCGACCGCGGCGTCGTCGATGTCGGCGGCCGCGTGGTGATCGCCAGCGAGGCCGCTCGACGTGGTCCATCGCCCCTGCGCGGCTGGGTGGGCCTCGTCTTCCAGACCTTCGAGCTGTTCCCGCACCTCAGCGTGCTCGACAACTGCCTGCTCGCGCCGGTGCGCGTGCGCGGCGAGTCGCGCGCCGTCGCCGAGGAGCGGGCGCGCGCGCACCTTCACCGGCTCGGTCTCGGGACGAAGGTCGACGCGTGGCCAGATCACCTGTCGGGTGGTCAGCGCCAGCGGGCAGCCATCGCGCGGGCGTTGACGATGCAGCCCCGCGTGCTGCTCTATGACGAGCCGACGAGCGCCCTCGACGTCTCGCTGCGCAACGAGGTCATCGAGGCGCTGCGCGACGTGCGCGAGGCGAACATCACGCAGCTCGTCGTGACCCACGACCTGCGGCTGGTGCGCGAGGCGACCGAGACCGTCGTCGTCCTCGACCGCGGTCGCGTCGTCGAGGCGGGGCCCACTGCGGCGGTCTTTGGCGCGCCGCAGGCGCCGGCGACGCAGCGCCTGCTCCTCGCCTGACCGGCCGAGCGCGCGAACGAGACAGCGCAGGCCGGCGGCGACGTCGACCACGTCGTCCGGGCAAGCTGCCGGTGCGCGCCGGCGCTGGCGCGAGCCCGGGGCTGGGGGCGCCGAACGAAGAAGGAGCCGCCGTGGGACCGGTCGAGCCGATGCCCCCCCACCGACGACGACGAGCGCATCCTCGCCCGCTAGCCGACGCCCATCGCGATGGCCTGACTGCGGATGCTCGGCGCGACACAGGTCGAGCAGCGGGCCAAGCTCCTGGTCGACGCGAACGTCTCCTTGTACGACGCGCTCGCGCGCCTCGCGGTGGCCGACATCGCGTGGGCGTGGACGAAAGCGGACCGGCCGGCGTCGCTGGCGAACCTCGCGCGCAGCCGGATGGTGCGCCCGCAGCTCGGCTACCAGCACGAGCTGGTGCGGGCGTGGCTGCGGGCCTGCGAGGGTGTGCGGCGTCGTACGCCGTTGGGCGACCCGCGCCACCTCGCGCGCGCGGTGTTCACCGAGAAGCCCGTCGGTGACCTCATCAACCTGCGCAGCTTCGTGACCAAGCGCGCGACCGAGGCGAAGGAGCGTCTGCGGGCCGCCCCCGAATGGCTGCCGGCGCAGGTGGCGGCGGCGCGCGAGGCGCTGCTCGGGCTCGAGGGGCTCGAGCGCAGCGCCTTCGGCGTTGTCGTCGACTCCGGCGGCGACCGACGGCGCGTGACCCGCGCGCTGCGCGGCGCGTTCGCGGCGCGTTTGCCCCGGGGGGCAGACGTCGACGAGGCCGGTCACGCCGTCGTCTGGGTAGACAGGGCAGGGGCCGTCTGGCCGGTGACGCCGTTGGTCACGCAGGTCGCCTGCGGCTGCGCGGTGTGCAACGGCGCCATCGTCGCGTGCTGGTCGGAGTGGCCCTCGGCCCCCGGCGCCACGCCCGGATGGTTCGCGATCTACGACGGGCACGCCATCCGCTGCGACGCCCTGACCGACGAGTTCGGCAACCTCAAGGCCGCGCTGAGCGCCGACTGGCGCTGGCAGCACGCCCCGTATCTCGCCGGGCACATGTACCGGGCGCTCGCTGACCGCGCGCTCCTGTCGATCCAGAACCTCTTCGGTGACACGGCGAACAACGACCGCATCGTCCTTGAGCGGATCCTCGCCGAAGATCCGGCGGAGTCGACGTTCAAGGTCGACGACCACGACCGGACGCCGCCCATCCCCGACCACGTGTTCGGCCTGAAGGTCCGTGACGTCAGGCGCGACGACCTCTTCGAGATTGACCCTGAGGAGCAGTACATCTGGAGCGACGGCTTCCGCAGCTTCGCCGTCGGCTCGAGACGCCGCTGGAGCTCAGCGAGGTGCGCACGCTGCAACTCGACATGCTTGAGCCCAGCCTGTTCGACAAGGTCGGCGCGGCGTCGGTGAGCAAAAAGAAGGTACGCGACGACGACGAGTTCAGCATCCACGTGCCGATGGAGCGTTTCGAGCTGCGCATCTCGTTCCCCGAGGGCGTCGCGCCCGGCGTGTTGACGGGGGAGATTGCCTACCGAGACCGCCGCCACCAGCCGCCGAAGATCGAGCAGTCACCGAAGGCCGAGCGTCACGACGACGGCGGCGTCGACCTCGTCTTCGCTGTTGCCCGCCCCGGGATCGATCACAACGTCTCCTTGGCCTTCACCTACGCAAACACCGGCGCCGCCGACGAGCGCGCGTCCCTTCCCCGGTACTGGGCCGCGTTCCGGATCTACGAGCAGCTCGCCGAAGAGCCCGAGCGCCTGTGGACTGACGAGGACGTCGCTACGCTGTTTGCCACATCCAGAGAGTCCAAGAGGTAGCCACGGTGACGAGCGCCCACGACCACGCTCTGCAGAACGCCTGGGCCGGCGCTGCCGAGGACACCGCGGCGCTGGCTGCCTTTGTCGCTCACGTCGAACCGTCGTGCATCTCGCACGGCGCGGTCTTGTGCGGCCGCGCGACGAGCCCCTACGCCTGAACGCCCGGGCTCGCGGCGGTGGTGCGCACCGAGCTCGACGAGATCGTCGCCAGCGACCCGACGGAGGAGCGGGCCTTCCTTGCGCGCAGCGACGGCGCGCTCGTCGCCTTGGCGGTCGTCGCGATCGAGCTCGCGGCGCGTGCGCCCCACGCGATCATCGAAGACGTCGCCGTCGACCGCGCCCGACGCGGGCAGGGGCTCAGGGGACGCGTCCTGTCTTCACTGACGGCCATGTTGCACGGGCTCGGGGCCCGGTCGCTCTTCCTTGACAGCGGTCTCCACAACGAGCGCGCCCACGCGTTCTTTCACGACGCCGGCTTTCACACGGTCTCGGTGGTGATGCGCGAGGAGCTCTGACCCGGCAGCGGCGCGCGTCGTTGCAGCGGTGGCCGTCTCAGCCGCGGTGGCCGCGGACGATCACGCTGTCGCGCAGCCAGTGGCCGTTGTCGTGCTCGGGATAATCGAGGGTGTAGTGCAAACCTCGGCTCTCTTTGCGCCGCAGCGCGCACTCGACGACGAACTGGGCGACGAGCGCGATGTTGCGCAGCTCGATGAGGTCGCGGGTCAGGCGGAAGTTCCAGTAGTCCTCGCGGACCTCGTGCTCGAGCAGCGCGAGCCGCGAGCGCGCGCGTTCGAGCCGCTTGTTGCTGCGCACGATGCCGACGTAGTTCCACATCAAACTGCGGATCTCGTCCCAGGCGTGGGCGACCAGCACGTTCTCGTCGGGGTCGACTGCGAACCCGGTGTTCCACTCGGGGACCGGGGTGCTGGCCGGCGACTCGGGCTGCGGCGTGGAGCGGAGGATCTCGCGGCTGGCGGTGACCGCGCGGTGGCCAAAGACCACGGCCTCGAGCAGCGAGTTGCTGGCAAGGCGGTTGGCGCCATGCAGGCCCGTGTGGGCGACCTCGCCGGCGGCGAGCAGGCCGGGCAGCGTCGTGCGGCCGAAGGCGTCGGTCACGACGCCGCCGCAGCAGTAATGGGCGGCAGGCACGACGGGGACGGGCTGCGTCGTCATGTCGATGCCAAATTGCAGGAGCTGCGCGTTGATGCCGGGGAAGTGCTCGCGCAGGAAGTGCGGTTGCAGGTGCGTCATGTCGAGCACGACGTGGGGATCGCCGGTGCGCTTCAGCTCGCTGTCGATGGCGCGGGCGACGATGTCGCGCGGAGCCAGATCCTTGCGGACATCGTAGTCGACCATGAACGCGTGGCCGTCGATGCGGCGCAGGATGCCGCCCTCGCCGCGGCAGGCCTCGGTGACGAGGAAGTTCTTCGCCGCCGGGTGGTACAGGCACGTCGGGTGGAACTGGAAGAATTCCATGTTGGCCACGGCGACGCCCGCGCGCCACGCCATGGCGATGCCGTCGCCGGTGGCGACGTCGGGGTTCGTCGTGTAGCGGTACACCTTGCCGGCGCCGCCGGTCGCGAGCAGCACGACGCGCCCGAGGAACACCTCGATCTTGCGGGTCTTGTCGTCGAGGACGTAGGCGCCCAGGCAGCGGTCGGCGTCGGTGGCGCGGCGGGTGCCGAGGTGCCGGCGCGTGATCAGATCGATGGCGTGGTGGTGCTCGAAGAAGGTGATGTTCGGATGCGCCGACGCCGCCTTCATCAGGGCGTCTTCGATGGACAGCCCGGTGGTGTCCTTCGCGTGCACGACGCGGCGGGCCGAGTGGCCGCCCTCGCGGGTCAGGTCGAGCTGGCCGTCGTCGGGGTTGCGGGTGAACTCGACGCCGAGGGAGAGCAGCTTCTTCAGCCGCGCGGGCCCCTCTTCGACGCAGATGCGAACGATGTTGCGGTCGTTCAAGCCGTCGCCGGCGATCATGGTGTCTTCGACGTGGGCAGCGAAGCTGTCGTGATCGTCGACGACGACGGCGATGCCGCCCTGCGCCCAGCGCGTGTTGCTGTCCATGCGGGCGCGCTTGGTGACGACAGCGACGGTGCCGTGCTCGGCCATCTCGAGCGCGTACGTGAGCCCGGCAGCGCCGGACCCGAGGACGAGGGCGTCGAACGAGTGGCTCATGCCAGTCTTTTATCGACTGGCTCCCGCGCCGTCGAAGCGCTGCCACCGATCAACGTCGACGCGGTCGACTGAGGCGGCGAACCCGAGGGCGGCGCCGCCCCGGTGGACTTTCCTCGGTGGTCCTCCTACACGGTCGGCCCGGGCTGGGACGCGCGCCGCGTCGGCCCTCGCGAGGACCCCGCGACGTGACGACGTCGGAGCACCGCCGCAACCCCCACGACGACGCGTTCGTCCGCCGCATCGTCGCGCTCCGTCCCGACCTCGAGCCGAGCCTCGGCCGGTGCGACCATCCTGAGGCGCTGCCCGAGCCGGGGGCGGCGACACGCACCGCTGTGCTCGAGGCCAACCTCGCGTGGCGGTCCGACCTCGAGGTGCAGGCCGCCGACTCGAAGGAGCGGCTGCTCGACGCGCGCGTGTTCTCGGCGTCCTTGGAGCTGCAGCGCTTCGTCGATGAAGACGTGGGTGCGTGGCGCAATGACCCCGACGACGTCGGGCCCATCGCCGAGGCCCTGTTGCTGCAGCTGTGCGGCCCGGTCCCCACGGCGCCGGAGGCGCGCTTTGACGGCCTGTCCCGCCGCCTCGCCGGGCTGCGCCCGTGGCTCGCGCGCGTCCGCGCGGCGGCCGTCGGCGACGGCCTGACCCCGTCGACGGAGCTCGCGATCCGCGCACGCGACGTCCTCGACGGCATGCCTGAGCTGCTGCGGGCCATCGCCGCCGACGCCGATGCGGTAGGTGGCGAGAGCAACGCGGCGCGGTCGCCGCTGCCGGCGTCGTTGCGGACCGACGTCGAGCGCGCCGTCGACGACGCCTCCGGGGCGCTCGACGAGCACCGCGACTGGCTGACGACCCGGACCACCGAGCCGCACCCGGCCATCGGTGCCGAGCGCCTCGACGAGCTCCTGCGGTTGCGCGGGCTCGACCTGACGGCCAGCGAGGTGCTCGACCTCGGCCGCTCGGTGGCCGAGGAGATGCGGGTCGAGGCGGGTCGGATCGTCCGCCGATACTTCAAGGAGCACGCGCGCGACACCGCCGACGCCGCGCTGCGCGCGGCGCGGTCGGAGACGCCGCACACGCTGTTCGAGGCCATCGCCTGGGCGAGCGAGCTCGCCGAGCAGTCGCGCGTCTTTCTCGTCGACAGCGGCGTCGTGCCGATGCCCGACGCCCAGGGCAACACGGCGCGGCTGCGGGTTCAGGCGATGCCGGCGACCCACGCGCCGTCGGGGCAGGGCGCCCTGTACATGCCGCCGCCCCCCTATGCGGCGGGGGCCGACGGGCTGCTGCTGCTGCGCGAGCCGCCGGGGCCCCAGCAGGACGCGTTGCGCGAGCTGTCGGTGGCCGACCTCGAGGCGCTGATGGCGAACCTCGGACTGCCCGGTCGGCACGTGCAGGCCGCGTGGCAGAACCACACGACGACGCTGGCCCGCCGCGGGGCGCTGATGGGCACCGTCGGCGCCGGCTCGACCTGGGGCCTCGATATGGTGCACGGCTGGGGCCTCGTTGGCGCCGAGCTGATGCGCGAGCTGGCCTTCCGCCCGTCGCCGGCGACGCGGCTGCTCACGGTGCACCACGTCCTCGTCGCCGCGCTGGTGGCCGTCGTAGACGTCTCGCTGGCGCTCGGTCGCGCGTCGCCCGAGGCGGCGGCGACCTTCCTCGTGCGGCGGGCTGGCCTGCGGCTGCCGGTGGCCCGCGCGATGGTGCGCACGCTGCTGAAGGCGCCGACCAAGGGGTTGTCCGCGCTCGTTGGCAAGGTGCGCATCGAGCAGCTTCGTCGCGAGGCCCACAAGCGCTGGCGCGGCGGCTACTCCGACCGCCGTTTCCACGCGCTGCTGCTCGTGAACGGCGCGATCCCGCTCGCCTATCTGTTCGAGCGCCTCGACGAGCCGCCCGCCTACGCCACCGACGTCGTCACCGCCACCGTCCAGGACTAGAGAGCCGAACCGCATACCTTCCGTCGTCAGGCGCGCCGGATGCGGGTCATCGGCAGCGTTGCTCCTCGGTCACATGATTCATCATGCGTCCTCGTCGACGCGTCGCCGCCGATGACCCACCCCGGCGTGCCGCTCGAGGGCCTCGACTACGCCCACACGCTCACCGACGACCGCGGGCAGCCCCTCGCCATCGTGCACCGCGATGTCTCCCCGCGGAACGTCATGCTGGGGTTCGACGGCGACGTGCGGGTCATCGACTTCGGGCTCGCCGCCTCGACGGTGAAGGTCGAGCGCACCGAGGCCAACATCGTGCTCGGCAAGGTTCCCTACATGGCCCCCGAGCAGGTGCGCGGCGCGCGCCCCGACGCCCGCGCCGACGTGTTCGCCGTCGCCGTCATCCGGTACGAGCTGCTCGTCGGCAAGCGCTTCAACGACGGCGTCGATCCCTGCAGCCTGTCGGCCGTCGTCGCCAGCGGCACGTACCTGCCGCCCGGGTTCGCAGCCCTCGACCCCGACCTGCGCGCGGTGCTGTGGCGGGCCCTCGCCACCGACCGCAACCGCCGCACCCGCTCCGCCAACCTGTTCGCCGAAGAGCTGCGCGTCTACGCCCAGACCCACGGACAGCGCGCCGCCGCCGCCGTGCTGCGTCAGCTGATGCGCGACGTCTTCGGCGCCCCGCGCGAGCCCTGGGAGGTCTCGGCCGCGTCGCGCCCAGCCCCCGCGGCGCCGCCGGCACCGACCCCGGCCTCGGCGCCCGGTCACGCCACCACGACGTCACCAGTCCTCGATGCGTCGGCGCTGTCGGCGCTCGACGGCGACACGGTCCCCGTCGAGGTCGTCGAGCCATGGGGCAAAGGCGCCGTGCCGCAGCTCCCCGGCGAAGACGACCGCGACGGGCCCACCGAGGCCGACGTCGACCGGCTGCAGGGCCTGTCGACGACCGTCCCGGCCCGCTCGGTCCCCGCAGCCGTGGGTGATGATTCGTCGCCTCCGACCCTGACCGCGCCCCCCAAGGCCGTGCCCGAGGCACAAGTCGTCGATCGCCGCGGCGTCGTCTTCGGCCTCGGGACGTCGCTCGATCGCCCCGCCGTCGTCGGCGTGGCCCCCGTCGTCGTGGCCCTGGCGCTCGTCGTGGTCGCGTCGCGATCGCTGCCCACGGTGCCGGCCGGCGACGCCGCGGGCCCGCCGAGCGCGGCGGCTCTCGATGCCGGCCACGTCACCGACGCGGGCAGCGTCGGCGTCCTCGATGCCGGCGCCGTGAGCCCGGCGTCGGTCGACGGCGCCGCCGCCGGTCCGGCGTCGGTCGACGGCGGTGTCTTCGCCGCGCCCGCTGGCGCGGCGCTGGTCGACCGCGGCGTCCCTGCGGTGTCCGAGGGCGACGCCCTTGTCCCGGCGTCGGTCGCCGGGGGCACAGCGATCCCCGCGGTGGTCGACGGCGGCGCCGTCCTCGTCCGTCCGGTGCTGGTGGACGCGGGCGCCGGGGGAGCGCCGGCGAGCCCCGACGCGGGTCGACGTTGAGCTGTCGGGTGCGACGAAGACCGTCGCAGCCGCTCCCGTAGCTCCGCTACGCTGACGCCGTGCGCATCGTGCTCGGCTCCTGTCTCGACGGCGGCGCGTGGCCCGGCCCGCTGCGCCTGCCACGGCACGACGGCACCGTCCGGGCTGCAGTGCTCGACGAGGTCTGGGTCGGCGTCGAGAGCTTCGTCGACCTGCTCGCCGTGCGCACCGGCTGCGCCCGGCTGGACCCACCGGGCGCTGGCGAGCGCGCGGCAGACCTTGCTCGGCGTCTGTGCGCCGACGCCGCTGCACCGGGCGCACCCGACGCACCGTGGGCGGCGTCGCTCGCCGCCGACCCCCTCGCCACCGCGCGGGCGCTGCTGCGGACCAAAGACGCCCTGCGCGCCGCGGGCGTCGACGACGACACCCCAGCCGAGCGCCTGCCGCCACGCCTCGCTGCCGTGCACGCCGCCACCCGCGGCGCGCTGCCCGGCCTGCTCGAGCGCGTGCGCGACGTCGAGCGCGCGCTCCGCGACGGCTGGCGCGCGCGCGTCGACGTCGTCGAGGTGGTCGACGAGCCAGCGCTGCTGCCTGTGCCGGTGCAACGCCTGCTCGCCGCTCTCGTCGACGACGGCGCCAGGGTCACGCCCTTCGTGCCCCGCGGCATCGACAGCCTCGAAGACGTCCCCGACAACGACGCCGCCCGCGTCCGTCGCCTGCTCGCCGGCGTGTACGCCCCGGGCGACGCGATGCTGCGCGGCGACGGCTCGTTGGTGCTGCTGCGTCACGACTCGGTGGACGAGACCGCGGCCTGCGTCGCCGCGTTCCTCGCCGAGACGGACAGCGCCGTCGTAGTGGCCCCCGACGGCGACGGCGGCCTGGTGCTCGACGAGGCCCTCGCCCGCCACCACGTCCCGCCCCTTGGCGTGCGCGGCGACACCGGCAGCGACGCGCTGCTGGCGCTGCTGCCGCTCGTGGTCGCCGTCGGCGACGAGCCCGTCGACCCCGCGCGCCTGTTCGAACTCTGCGCGCTGCCGCTGTCGCCCGTGCCGCGCCCGGTGGGCGCGCGCATCGCCGGCGCCCTGCTGCGCTCGCCTGCCGTCCATTCCCCCGCCATGCGCCGTGCGGTCGACGAAGGCCTCGCCGCGCTGCACACGCGCGTCGTCGCCGACGCCGGCGAAGATGTCGCCCGGGCCCGCGTGCAGGCGCTGCGCGCGCGCGTGCTGGCGCTGGTGCCGGCCCTCGCCCGAACCCCTTCGGCGACCTCCACGTCGACCACGCCGACGACGATGGCGCCGGGGGCCACGGCGACGGCGTCGCTGCGCGAGCGGCTCCTGCTGCTGTTGTCGTTCCTGCAGGGTCGCAAGCGCCGCGAGTTCGATCCCCTCGACGACAAGACGCCCTACCGCGCAGCGCTGCGGCAGGTGACGACGGCCCTGCGGCTGCTCGACCTGCTCGACGCGCCGTCGCTGTCGCCGCCCCAGCTGTTGCGCCTGCTGCACGCCGCCACCGACGGCGTGCGTCCGCCCTCGCCCCACGCCGCGGGCGCCGGCCTCGTCGTCGTCGACGACCCCGGCGCCGTGCTCGGCCCGGCTGCGACCGTGGTGTGGTGGGGCTTCAGTCAGGCGAGCGGCCAGTTGCGCCCACCGCGGGCACTGTCGCGCGCCGAGCAGCAGGCCCTGCGCGCCGCCGGCTTCACGCCGCCGTCGCCCGACGACGTCGCGCGGCACCACGCCCGGGCCCAGCGCCGCCCGTTCGACGCCGCCGTCGAGCGGCTGGTGCTCTGCTGTTCGCGCCGCGGCGCGAGCGGCGCCGAGCACCATCCGCATCCG
>VGSZ01000039.1 GCA_016874845.1 Deltaproteobacteria bacterium | reverse complement strand
GCCCGTCCTCGACGACGACACGCACGACACGCACGACGACACGCACGACGACACGCACGACGACACGCACGACGACGCGCACGACGACGCGCACGACGACGCGCACGACACGCGCACGACACGCGCACGACGACACGCACGACGAGGTTCGTGTGCACCCAAAGAGACCGGGCCGCCCCGTCGGCTGACGGTGGGCGGCCCGGGTCGGTGTTCGCCGCGGGAGCGGACGGCTCAGCCGGAGGACGACTCGTTGCCGAAGGTCGTCTGCGCCTTGATGCGCGCCTTCTTGCCGCGGAGGTTGCGGAGATAGAAAAGCTTGCTGCGACGCACGCGACCACGCTGCACGACGTCGATCTTCTCGATGCGCGGCGAGCTCAGCGGGAAGATGCGCTCGACGCCCTGGCCGAAGCTCATCTTGCGCACGGTGATCGTGCCGCGATTGCCGCCGCGACGGCGGGCGATGCACACGCCCTCGAACGCCTGCACGCGCTCCTTGTCGCCTTCCAAGATCTTCAGGTGGACGCGCACGGTGTCACCGGGGCGGAAGTCCGCGTGCTTGCGCACGAACGACGCCTCGATGTCCTGGATGATCTTCGACGTAGCCATGTCTCAACCCACTGCAGCCGAAGCTGCGCTGCGACGGGAGGGTCGGACGGGCCGACGGTCGCCGTCGGGGAGGTGCCACGGGGGTGGGCCGGCTCGGGCGACGTCGACGTCGTCCTTGGTGCGGCGCCCCTGGTCCGCGAGGACCGGGTAGAGCTCCCTGAAAAAAACGCCCGCGCTCACTGCGGACCGCGGGACTCAAGCAGCCAGGGGGCGACGCGTCAACTCCGATCGGAGCGTCCTGCGACGGCCGCTCCGTCGACGCGCGGCCGCCCCGGGGACCGTCAGCCGCGACGATGCTCGGGCGGGATCCCCGCCGTCGGCCCCTTCGCGTTCAGCTCCTTCGAGGCCTCCCGCAGCTCGCGCGACGACGAGTGGTCGGCCAGCTGCGACAGCGTACTTCCGAGCGGCGCGTGGGTCTTGTAGACCGTGTCGAGGTCGTGGTCGGGGTCGAGCTTGACGTCGTAGACCACCGGCTTCTTGTCGCGGTGCAGCCCGTCGACGTCGGCGTGGAACTGGCCCTTCGGCGCGAACTTCTCGGGCTCGAGCAACATCTGCTTCGTGTAGACCAGCGCGTGACGATCGCTGTCAGCGAGCTCGTACTCTGCGCCGAGCTTGATGGCGTCGACGGGGCAGGCCTCTTCGCAGTAGCCGCAGAAGATGCACCGGAGCATGTTGATCTCGTAGTGCACCGCGTACCGCTCGCCCGGTGACGTCGGGTTGCTGGGGTCGTTGTCGGCGGCCTCGACGTAGATGGCCTGGCTTGGGCAGGCAGCGGCGCACAGGTGGCACGCGATGCAGCGCTCCATCTCCTTGTCGACGCCGTTCACCTCGACCTTCGTCTTGTGCAGCCGGTGACGGCCTCGGTACTTCGGGGCCACCGGACGCTTGATCTCGGGATACGAGACCGTCTCGGCCGGACGCGCCGTGTGCTTCAGCGTCGTCAGCATTCCCTTCACGATCGCGGCGGTGCTCTTCCAGAAGGCCATGGGCTCCTCGACGTCAAGACGACCGGCATGCTGCCCGGCAGGCTCCTGAAAACCCCTCACCTGACTCTTCAGCAGCCGGCTCGATCCAGTTCGCTCTCGTCCTCGACGGGGACCTGCTAGCAGCCAGCGTCGCCGCCAACAAGCCGCTTCGACCACGTCCTTCTCAACGTCGTCGACGCCCTCAATGTCGTCGTCGACGACGCTTCGCTGCCGTGGGGCTCGCCGGGAGCCCGAGCTGCCGCGGCAGCTCCTGCCGCAGCCACGCGACCCCACGGCCGAGGGCGAGCTGCGGGTCCGGCTCGTCGCCGGGCAGCAACGCCTCCACGGGCGCGTGGGCGACGAGCAGCGCGAACACCGGTCCGGCGCCCCGCAGCGGCAGCGGCGGGGCGAGGACCATCCCCCGCCACAGCGCCAGCGCGCGCCGCTCGTCGTCGGGCAGGCTCGCAAGCGGCCGCGGCGCCGTTCGGGGCGGTTCGAGCCGCCGGCGCGGTAGGCCCAGACACCGCAGCGCCTCGGCCGCCCACGGCGACGCCAGCGCCTCGACCGCGGGGACGCCGCGCGCCGCACGCAGCCGCAGCGCCAGCGCCTCGACGTCGGCCCGGTGGGCGATGACTACGTCGTCTGGGCAGGCGTGGCGCAGCACGAGCGGCAGCAGCACGAGCAGCTGCCGCGTGAACTCGACGGCGAGCTCGTGGACGTCGCCGAGGCCGGTGGGCTCGATCCCGCGTCGCGCCTGCGCCCGCCGCGCGACGGCGTCGGCGTCGCGGGCGAAGCCCTGGCCCCGCAGCGCCAGCGCCGGCAGCACGGTGTCGAGGAGCGCGTCGTGGGCGATGGGGTTGTCGACGTCGACCAGCGCGTGCCCCAACGCCAGCGTGCGCGCGGGGTGATGGACGAGCTGCCACAGCGCCGGCACGCCGAGCCGGGGCTCGCCACTGGCGATGGCGGCGAGCGCCGGTCCGAACAACGCCCCGTCGTCGCCGGCGACGACGAGGCTCGTCACCCCGCCCTGCAACAGCCGCCAGCTCGCCTGCAACGCGGCGTCACTGGCGCGGAGCCCGGTGGCGACGGCGATGACCTCGTCGACGGCGGCCTCGACGGCCGCGGCGTGGTGCGTGACGCCGACCAGCGGCAGCAGCGCCCGCAGCGCGAGCACCTCGTCGCGGACCAGCCGGTGGGGGTGCTCGACGGCGCGCACCAGCGGCGAGTGGTCGGGGCCAGCCCCGTGGGCGGCGAGCGCCGCGCGCCGCGCGCTGAGCAGGCGCTCCTGGTCGTCGAGGAACGCCGCCACCATCGGCCAGGGCACGATGGGCGCCGACGTCGTCATCCCCCGCGCCAGACAGGTGACGCCGTGGCCGGCGCGGTCGACGAGCGCGAGGGCCGGTGCGTCGCCGGGCTCGAGGGCGAGGGCGATCACGTCGACGGCCAGGCGGGCGTCGGCGGCGGCCCGCTGGGCGAGGAAGCGGCCCAACGCGTCCCGGTCACGCAACAGGCGAAAGCCCCGGTCGGCGGCCGTCGGCCGCGCTCGCGCCTGCAGGCGCGCAGCGGCGTGCCCGCGGGGCGTCACGCGGGTCCAGCGAGGTCGCGGACCGCGTCGTCAGCTGCGGCGTTCATCGTGAAGCTTCCCGGCCAGATGCAGCAGCGTCTGGCTCCAGCGTTCGGCCGTCGACAGCGCGAGGGTAGAGTCGGCCCCGGTGTCGCGCTCGGCGCGGACGGCGCGCGCCGCTGCTTCGCGCACGCGCGCATCGACGTGGGCGACGATGGCGTCCTCGGCGAGCACCGGCGCGCCGGCGAGCAGGGCCAGCGCCGCCGCCAGCGACGCCTTCGCCGGCAACTCCGCCGCTCCTCGCGCGCCGTCGAGGATGACCGCGCCGTGCAGCACGCCCCGCTCGAGCCGCCGCAGCTCGACCCGTTCGACGGCGCCCCCACAGGCCTCGACGGCGGCCAGGAGCAGCGCCGGCGTCGAACGGGCGGTGTCGAGCTCGCCCCGGCTGGCGTCGGCGAGGGTGGCGGCATCGACGTCGTCGACCCACATTGGCAGGTGTCGTCCGGCGGCGTCGACGAAGACGACGACGACCTTGCCGTCGCGCGGGTCGAGCGCGAACGACTGCACGGACAGCGACACCAGCGACATGTCTCGAGGCTAGCAGGGCGTGCCGGTCGTGGCTGGCGGGGAGCAGATCCTGCCGAGTGCCCCGCTCGCCGTCGCCGGCCGGGGACGTCTACCGCGGCGTCCCGGTGCTGGCGAGCGCGCGCACAGCGTTGACGATGGCCACGGGGTCGACCTTGCTCACGAAGCGGGCATTGGGATGGGTGCGCGCCGCGGCTGCGAAGGCGGGGTTGTCGAGCCCCGACGTCAGCACCACGGGGATCGCCGCCGTGCGCTCGTTCTTGGCGAGCATCGCCAGGAGCGCGGGGCCGGGCAGGGCCGGCATGACGCAGTCGAGCAGCAAGACGTCGATGGGGTTGTCGCGTTCAAGCAGCCGCGCCTGCGCGCCGATGGGCGACGACAGCGTCTCGACGGCGAAGCCCTGCCGCTGCAGCAGCCGGCCGATCGCCATCTTGAACGTGTCGTTGTCATCGATGACGAGAACACGCGACATGATTCAACCCTAGCACTCGCGGAAGTGAGCGATACCGCGACGTGCGTCGTCAGCGACGCCGCCCCGCACCAGCCCGGCCCACCGGAGTACCCGCCGCCGTCCCACGGCCGCGTACGGCGCCGTCGTCCGTTCGCTCCGCCCGCCCGCCGTCGCTGGGTCGTCGACGGCGGACGATCAACCGCGGACGATCAACCGCGGACCGCCGGCAGGTAGCTCCGATCCACGTACTCCGCGAGCATCCGGTGAGTCGAGAACTGCCACAGCGACGACGACATCGCGCCGCGCATCTTGTCGATCCAGCGCGGCGGCAGCCCGCGGTTGTCGCGGTCGTAGTAGGCGGGCACGACCTCGGACTCGAGCGCCTGATACAGGCTCTCGGCGTCGCGTTGGTCCTGCACGCTGTCGTCGGGGTGCTGCTCTCGCTCACCGATGGCCCAGCCGTTGCCTCCGTCGAAGCCCTCGTCCCACCAGCCGTCGAGGATCGAGAGGTTCGGGATGCCGTTGGCCGACGCCTTCATGCCCGACGTGCCCGACGCTTCCAGCGGACGCCGCGGGTTGTTCAGCCACACGTCAACGCCGTCGACGAGGAAGCGGCCCACCCGCATGTCGTAGTCTTCGATGACGAAAACCCGGCCGCGGAAGCGCTCGGAGCGCGACTTCTGCCACAGCTCGCCGATCACCTTCTGACCCGGGCGGTCGGCAGGGTGCGCCTTGCCGGCGAAGATGATCTGCACCGGGCGGTCCTTGTTCCACAGGATGCGCGCCAGCCGCTCTTCGTCGGTGAACAGCAGGTGCGCGCGCTTGTAGGTCGCGAACCGCCGCGCGAACCCGAGTGTCAGCACGCCGGGGTCGAGGAACTTCTCGATTTCGCCCAGCGTGTCGGGGCTCTCGCCGTGACGCGCCAGCTGCCGACGCAGACGGTTCCGCACGAAGTGGAACAGCTCCATCTTCTGCCGCTGGTGACCGTCCCACAGCTTGGCGCCGTCGAGGCTCTGCACCATCTCATGCAGGCGGCCGCTCTCGTGCTCTCGCGGCAGGTCCTCGAGGCTGACGTTCACGTCCTCGGCGAGCCAGCGCAGCCGCTGTCCGAGCCAGCTGCCCATGTGCACGCCGTTGGTGATTCCGAGGATCTCGCGCCCGCCGGTGACCTGCTTCCACGTGCCGTTCGCCGTGTGCGCGTGCAGCTGGCTGACGGCGTTGCTGACCGCGCTCATCCGCAGCGAGAACGCCGTCATGTCGAACATCGTGCCGTCATTGGTCTCGCCGCGACCGAGCTCGAGCAAGCGGTCGGCGTCGATGCCGCTGTTGTCGAGCAGCGGCGCCGTGAGGCGACGCACCATCGTCGCCTCGAACTTCTCGTTACCCGCCGACACCGGCGTGTGGATCGTGAAGACGCTGTGCTTACGCACCGCCTCGAGCGCGTTGCCGAGGTTAGCGCCGGCCTTCATCGCCTCGCGCAGCCGCTCGACCAGCAGGAACGCCGAGTGGCCCTCGTTCAGGTGCCACGCCGACGGGTCGATGCCGAGCGCGCGCAACGCGCGCACGCCGCCGACGCCGAGCACGAGCTCTTGGTGCAGCCGCATCTCGCGACCGCGGACATACAGCTGTGAAGTGATCGGCCGGTCGCCGGCGACGTTCTCGGGCAGGTCGGTGTCGAGCAGCAGGAGCGGCACGCGGCCGACGCGCGCGACCCACACCGCCACCTGCACCTTGCGACCCGGCAGCTCGACGGCGATCTGCAGCGGGCGACCGCTGCGTGGATCCTGCACGCGCAGCAGCGGCATGCGCTCGGGCTCGAGGTGCGGATAGCCGTGCTCCTGCCAGCCCTCGGCGTCGATGGCCTGACGGAAGTAGCCTTGCCGATAGCAGAGGCCGACGGCGACGAGCGGCAGGTTCATGTCGCTGGCGGTCTTCAGGTGGTCGCCGGCAAGGACGCCGAGGCCGCCTGAGTAGATCTGCAGATGTTCGTGCAGACCGAACTCGGCGCAGAAGTAGGCCACCGGCCGACGGAACGCCGCCGCCCTGGGCGACCCCTGCTCCTGCAGTCGGCCGAACCACGTCGACGACATCGCCGCGGAGCCATCGCTGCGCGCCGGCGCGTCCCAGGCGGCCGCCATGTAGCGATCGAACTCGCGCAGCACGAGCTCGTACTCGGTCAGGAACTCGGGGTTGTCGAGCAGCGACGACCAGTCGCTGCGCGCGCGCAACACCGGCACCGGGTTGCGCTCGAGTCCCCAGGCGTGGGCGTCGATGCGCTTGAACAGCGAGATCACACGCGGGTGCCACGACCAGTAGAGGTTGTAAGCGAGCCGCTGCAGCCCCGCGAGGCGCGGCGGGAGGTGCGGTGGCAACAGCGGATCGGCAGGCAGCGAGGAGAGCGAAAGTGACATAGCAACCTCCATCCACGAATTGGCCCTGACGTGAAAGGCCTTTCCGCCACCCGGAAAGCTGGACAAACCGACGACGTCGCTTCCGGCCCCCGCGCCCTTGTGCGATCAGGCGGCTGTGCAGCCTGCCTTCCGCGTCGTGTCCACCGCCTTCGGCGTCGTCGTCGTCACCGTCGTTGATCCCGCCGCCGCCGGGCTCGATGCGCTCCCCGCCGCTGAGCGCGCGCTGGCCGCCCCGTGGGGCGCCCGCCGGCGGGCGACGTTCGCCGCCGGTCGCCACGCCCTGCGCGGCGCGCTGGTCGCCGCCGGCGTCGTTGGCGTCCCTGACGTCATAGGGCCCATCCTGCGCGACGACCGCGGCGCGCCGGTGCTGCCCCCCGATCTGCCCGGCGACCTGCGGGTCAGCGTCAGCCACAAGGACAGCCACGCCGCCGCGCTGGTCGCCCGCGTCGACGATGGCGGTGTCCACATCGGCGTCGACCTCGAGCTCGACGCGGGGTGGACCCGCGCCCGAGTGGATGGGATCGCCCGCCAGACGCTGCGCCCCGCCGAGCTCGACGCGCTGCCCGACGACGACGTCGCCCGCCGCCGCGCGGTGCTCGTGCGCTTCTCGGCCAAGGAGTCCCTGTACAAGGCGGTCGACAAGACGCTGCGACGCTACGTCGGCTTCCACGAGGTCGGCGTCGACGTCGCCGGCGACGCGCTGGCGTTCTCGTGCCCTGCGGGCAGCGGCCTGCGGGCAGCGGGGGTCGTCGTCGACGTCGGCGATGACGGGGTGCTGCTCACGGCCTGCCACGCCCGCCCAGGCGCAGCGCTTGTCGTCTCTCCCGCCTGACCGGCGCGACGAGCCCGCGACGCCGGACCGGAGGGGTTGCGTCCCGCCGCGCGGGTTCGCAGAAAGCTCGCCATGCGTCGTCCGTCGCGCCCCGTCTCGCTCGTGCTTCGCACCGCCTTCATGAGGCGCGTCGTCGTCGGGGGCGCCCTCTTGCTGGCCCCGGGCGGCGTCGCCGCCCTGGGCGGCTGCGAGGTGCCGACGCCGCTGGCCCCCGCCGAGCCCATCGGCACGTTCCCCGCGTGGGGCGCGGAATTTGCGACGCCAGCGCAGCAGCCGCAGTCGGCGCTTGGCGCGGGCATGGGCGGCGCGCCGGGGGCGGCGACGTCGTCAACGGGGCAGGCGATGCCCGGGGCGATCAAGAGCTTCTCCGACGGCGACGCCGGTCTGGGCAAGGGCGTCTACCAGGCGCTGTGCGCGCGCTGCCACGGCGCCGCCGGCGAAGGCGGCGCGCTGCCGGGCAACGTCGCCGTGCCGGCGCTCGCCGACGCCGGCTTGCAGGGGCGGCTCGACGACGCGTCGATGGCCCGGTCCATCGCGCTCGGCAAGGGTGCCATGCCGTCGTTTCGCACCGAGCTGAACCGCGACCAACTCGCCGGCGTGATCGCCTACGTCCGCACGCTCAAGCGTTGACGGCGCGCCGCGCTGGCATCGCAAGGGTCCGCGGCCCGACGGACACGATCCACACGCCTGCCACACCCAGCCGCGTCGCCGACCGACCGACGAACGCCGGCGGCGTCGTCCAAGACGCCCCCCTCACAACGGCCACAGCGCGATGAGCGACCCGGTGACGAGCCCGAGCGCGGCGCCGGCGCCGACGTCGAGGGGGTAGTGCACGCCGAGGTACAGGCGGCCGTAGCCGACGACGATGGCGAGCAGCAGCATGCCCGGCACGAACCACGGCGATACCGCCGACAGCGCGATGGCCATCGAGAACGCCGCCGCCGTGTGCCCCGACGGAAAGCTGAAGCGATCGGGCGGTACGCTGGCCTGGACGTCCAGGGCCGGCCGCGCCCGGCGCACCGAGCGCTTGACGACGACGACGACCAGTGACGTCACGCTCAGCGCCAGCCCGGCGCGGTTGGCGATGTCGACGAGCGCCGGCGAGAACAGCGCGATGGCCACCGCCAGCACCACCATGTCGGGGTCGAACAGGCGGCACAGCGCGCGCAACACGAACGTCGCGCGGGCGCGCCGCGTCTTCACCAGCCGGCGCAGCAGGCGGTCGTCGAGCGCCAGCAGGCGCGCGAGCCGGCCCAGCGGCACGGCGGTGTTGTCGTTCAGGAGGGTGGCGTTTGCGGGGAGCATGGGCGGACCGTGACGAAGAGCAGGAGGACTGGTGTGGCGCCAGTGTGCGCCGCCGGTGTGCGTCGACAACAACGACCTCACTCGAGCAAGATGGATGCCCAACGTCATGAATGCGTCGTCGTCTCCGGATCTTTCGCCCGTGGCGGTCATCCCGCTGCCGGGCCTCGCGGGGGGCGCGGTGTTCCCCCGGGCCGCGGGGCTGCTGCGCCTGGTCGACGTCGTCGTCGCCGTCGGCGGGCGGCCGGTCGCCGTCGGCGGCTGCGTGCGCGACTGGCTGATGGGGCTCACGCCCAAGGACGTCGATGTCGAGGTCTTCGGCGTGGGGCTCGCGGCGCTCGAGGCCGCCTTCGCCAGCGCCGGCTTCGTCGTACACGCCGTCGGTCGCAGCTTCGGTGTCTTGAAGGTCGACGTCTTCGACGATGCGGGTGCGCGCGCCACGTTCGACGTCGCCCTGCCGCGCAGCGAGAGCAAGACCGGCCGCGGCCACCGCGGCTTCGTCGTCGCCTCCGACCCGCACATGGCGTTCGCGGCGGCGGCGGCGCGTCGTGACTTCACGTTGAACGCGCTCGGCATTGATCTGGTCGACGGCGCGCTGCTCGACCCGTGGGGCGGCGCGCGCGACCTCGCCCACGGCGTCCTGCGCCATGTCTCCGACGCTTTCGACGAAGACCCGCTGCGGGTGCTGCGCGCCGCGCAGTTCGCCGCGCGCTTCGGCCTGCAGCTCGCCCCCGAGACCGTCGCCCGCTGTCGCTCGCTGCAGGGCGAGCTGTCGGCGCTGCCCGCCGAGCGCCTGGGGGAGGAGCTGAAGAAGCTGCTGGTAAAGGGCACCTGGCCCTCGCTCGGGCTGCAGGCGCTGCGCGCCACCGGCGTCATTCAGGCGCTGCTCCCCGAGCTGCAGGCGCTCGTCGGCTGCCCGCAGGAGGCCGAGTGGCACCCCGAGGGCGACGTCTTCACGCACACGCTGATGGTCGTCGACGAGGCCGCGCGCCTGTGCCGCGACGACGGCGTCGACGACGACGAGCGCTTCGTCGTCTGCCTGGCGGCCCTGTGCCACGATCTGGGCAAGCCGCCGACGACGGAATTCGTCGACGGCCGCATCCGCAGCCGCGACCACGAGCGCCAGGGTGAGCCGCCAACGCGCGCGCTGTGCGCGCGGCTCGCCGTCGCCCATGACGTCGTGGACGCCGTCGTCGCCTGCGTGCGCGAGCACCTGAAGCCGTTCCAGCTGTGGCGCGAGCGCGACGCCATGACCGGCGGCGGCGACGGCGCCATCCGCCGCCTCGCGCTGCGCGTGCCAATCCCGCGGGTCGTCCGCGTCGCCCGCGCCGACCACCGCGGGCGCACGACCAAAGACGCCCTCGCCGACGACGACCCCGCGACCCCGTGGCTGCTCGGGCGCGCCGTCGCCCTCGCCGTGCAGGACGCGGCCCCGCGCCCGCTGCTGCTCGGGCGTCACCTGCAGGCCCGTGGCCTGCGGCCCGGCAAGGACTTCGGCGTGCTCCTGAAAGAGGCCTTCGACGCCCAACTCGAGGGCGCCTTCGCCGACGACGACGGCGCCCAGCGCTGGCTCGAGGCCCGGCTGAAGGGGGCGCCGTGACCCGCAGCGTCGTCGTCGCCGCCCCGTGCGTCGTCGCCGCGGCAATGGCCCTGCTCGCCTGCGACGCGCGCACGGCGATCGCGCAGTACGAGGTGTTCGCGCCGCTGCGCCCCGCGCTCGTCGACGAGTGCTGCGCGTGCCTCGCCGCGCGCGGCACCGGTCACCCCGAAGCCACCTGCACCGAGGCCGTCCTCGTCGACGGCGAGGCGGTGGTCCCGCCCGGGGCCTTGTACGGAAATGGCGTGCAGGACCGCGAAGACAACGACGTCGTCGACGACGGCGAGATCCCCTGCCTGTGCGGTGACCTCGGCGATGACGGCTGCCGCGCCACCCTGCAGGAGCCCGCCGGCCGCCTCGTCGTCCCCGGAGCCTGCATCGACCAGAGCGAACGCCGGGCGCCCTGCGAGGACGCGTGCGGCGGAGTCCTCGCCTTCGTGCCGCTGAACGCCGAGGACCCGGACTGATTGCCAGAGAACAGGGAGAGAGCGACAAGAATGTCTGCTAAAATGAAACTCTCTGCTCCGTAATAAGCGTGTCGGCGCAGCGCTCGCTGATCCGTCCTGGTCTTGTCGACACGCCGCGTCATGCCTACGTGAACTGGGCTGATAACGCACTGCAACAAGGAGCATCCGATGACCGCTGTCGACCCTGTGTCCGCCGCCGACTTCTCGTCCCCTGCCGCGTCCGCCGCCGGACAGCCCGCCGCCGCGGCGCGCACGCCGCGCGACCTGCCGGCGCGGGCGCGGGCGCGCCTGCGGTCCACCCGCGCCGTCCTGGCCGAGCGCGCCAGGCGTCTGATCGCGCGGCTCCCCGTCGGTCCGGTCGACGCCGCGCTCGATCGCGTCGGCCTGATGCGCAAGGCCCGCCTCGCCAGCGCGATGAATCCGCCGTCGTCCACGACGAGCGCCCCGGCCGCCGCGACCCCCTGACCGCACTGCTGTGCCATCATGGAGACCACGATGACCGAGCATCCCCCCGCCGCCCCCGCCATCGACGAGCACCTCGGCCGACGCCTGCGCGAGGCGTGGCACAAGACCGTCGGGACGTGGGCCACCGACGACAGAGGCACCGCCGGCCTTGTCCAGCGCCTCGTCGCCTTCGGCACGCTGTCGTCCGAGGAGGCCCGCCGCGTGCTGTCCGACGCCAGGAAGCGCGCCGACGACAACAAGGCCGAGCTCGACCGGCGCGTCGACGACAGCCTGCATCGCGCCGCCTCGTTCTTCACGCGCGAGCAGAAGGAGATGAAGAAGCTCGAGGATCGCCTGGCCAGCCTCGAGGAGCGGCTGAAGGCGCTCGACGCGTGACGTTGCCGACGCCGACGCCGACGACGGCGCCGACGCCGACGACGACCAGCGACGCCAGCGCGGCCGACGGCGAGCCCGTCGCCACGGCGCCGTTCTGCGCGCGGCCGCTGCCGGGCTTCGCCGCGCAGCCGCGACCCTGCTCGTCGACTCCGCCGGCGCCGGGGCCGGCGGTCTCATTCCGCGGCGACGACGACGGCTTCGTCGTCGATGAGGTGCCGCTGTACGCGCCGAGCGGGCAGGGCGAGCACCTCTACCTTCACGTGCAGAAGCGCGGCGTGTCGACGCCCGAGCTGTGGAAGCGGCTGCGCGCCACGTTCGGCCTGCGCGAGATCGACATCGGCACCGCCGGGCTCAAGGACGCGCGTGGCGTCACTCGCCAGTGGATCAGCGTGCCGGCCCGGCTCGTCGAGCCGCGCGTTGTCGACGACCGCGCCGCCGTCGAATCCGACCTGGGCGTCACGATCCTCGACGCCCGTCGTCACGGCAATAAGCTGCGCACCGGGCACTTGCGTGGCAACCGCTTCACCTGCCGCCTGGACGACGTTGACGACGCCGACGTCGTCGCGCTCACCGCCCGCGCCGCGGTGCTCGCGCGCACCGGCATCCCCAACTGGTTCGGGGCGCAGCGCTTCGGCCACGACGATCGCGCCCTGCGCGAGGCCGAGCGCTGGCTCGGGCGACGACGGCCGGCCCGCACCAAGCGCGAGGAGTTCTGGGTCAGCGCCGTGCAATCGGTGCTGTTCAACGACTGGCTGGCGCTGCGTGTCGAGGACGGGACGTGGGATGGCGTCGTCGATGGCGACGTCTGCGAGAAGCGCATGCCCGACGGGCGCGGCGGCCCGCTGTTCGTCTGCACCGACGTCGCCGCCGACGCGCCGCGGGCGGCGCGGGGCGAGATCGGGGCCGCCGGCCCGCTGCACGGGCAGCAGATGCGAACTGCAGGAAGCGACGCCCTGACACGAGAGTCGCGGTCGCTGCAGCGGCTGGCGGTCGACCACGAGGCGCTGCTGGCCCACCCCGCGTTCGCCACCGGCGCGCGCCGCGCGGCCCGCCTGGTCGTCGACGACGTCGTCGTGCGCCGCGACGGCCCGCCGCGCACGTGCTTCGTGTCGTTCGTGCTCCCACCCGGCGCCTACGCCTCGGTGTTCCTCGCCGAGCTGGTGGGGCAGCGGTTGGTGGATCTGGCGTTCGCGCCGGCGTCGCCCCCGACACCCGTCGCGCTCGGAAGCGACGACGGCTGAGCTGCGCCGCCGGCGCTGCGATCGGGATCACGCCGTCCGCCGCATCGGCTCCGCCGTGGTGAACACGCGCTCGTCGCTGGCGTCGTTCTTGCGAATCCCTTGTTCGCGGCGGGGCCGCGAAGGAGGTCGCATGACGCGCAAGGTGAAGCAGCAGCCGATGTTCGACGATCTCGCCGCCGTGGCGAGCCTGTGCGACGACCGCGCGTCGTCCTCGACACCGTCAGCGACGACCGACCCCGCCGAACTGCGCGGGCGGCGGCCCATCGCCGCGCCGCGTGGCATGCCGATGACGCCGCGGCCGGCGAAGAAGCGCGACGTGCTCCCGCTGCCGGCGTCGCGGGGTACGGGCAAGCGCGCCCGCGGCGACACCCGCGACGCCAGCCTGAGCGACTACCTGACCTCTATCGGCCGCATCCCGCTGCTCACCGCCGACGGCGAGGTGCACATGGCGTCGTCGTTGCGCGAGGCCGAGGTCGCCTGCTGGATGCAGCTGCTGGCGGTGGTTCGCGTCGTCGCCGTCGTCCGCGACAGCGCGCTGTGCGCCGAGCACGAAGGGCTGCGCGTGCGCCTCGATCGCATCGTGACGTCGGGCGCCGCCCCCGCCGCCGCCGAGCACCATGAGGATGCGGCGTCGCTCGCCGCGACCCTGCGCGAGCTCGATGACGATCGCGTCCTTGTCGAGACCGCTCTCGCCGTCTTCGACGACGCCGTCGCCCGCGGTGAGGTGCCCGCGTCCGTGGCCGCGAGGACCCGCGCCGATCGTCGGCGGGCGCTTGCGGTGCGCAACGCCTTCGTGCGCGCGAACCTGCGCCTCGTCGTCAGCGTCGCGCGTCGCTTTCATCACCACCGCATGCCGCTGGTCGACCTGATCCAGGAGGGCAACCTCGGCCTCATCAAGAGCGTGCACCGCTTCGATGATCGCCGCGGCTTCCGTTTCTCGACGTACGCGCACTGGTGGATCCGCCAGGCCATCGAGCGCGCGATCATGAACAAGGGCGCGCAGGTGCGCCTGCCGGTGCACGTCTTCGACGCCCGCCGCGAGCTTGCGCGCGTCACCCGCGACCTGACCCACGCGCTGGGCCGCGAGCCCACCCTCGACGAGCTCGCGGCGTCGATGCGCCTGCCCATGGAGAAGCTGCACGAGCTCCTCGCCGCGGTGCCGCGCGAGCCGGCGTCGCTCGACGACACCATCGGCGACGATGACGACCGCACGCTGGCCGAGTCCATCGCCGCCGACGTGCCGCCCCCCGACGACCAGGTCATCGCGGTGGACGAGACAATGCGCGCGCGTCGGCTGCTGCAGCGCCTGAGCCCGATGGAGCACGACATCATCCGTCGACGCTACGGGCTCGGCACCGATGACGACGAGACCCTCGAGGAGATCGGGCGCAGCTATCGGCTGTCGCGCGAGCGGGTGCGCCAGATCCAGGCGCAAGGCCTGCGCAAGATCCAGGAGATCATCGTTCGCGCCCGTCTGGCCGGCGACGGCGAGCCCGCCCTCACGTGATCCGCGCGTCGCACCCCGTGCGCGCCGCGCGGTCGCTCAGCGCTTGAAGAGCTTGCCGAGCAGACCCGCCTTGGCGTCTTCGGCGGACTTGTCGGCTTCCTTGGCGCGGCGCATCTCGATGATCCGCACCTCACGTTGGGCGTCGACGTGGTTCGGCGTGATCCGCAAAGCGAGCTGGAAGTGCTTCGTGGCGCCGGCCTCGTCGCCCATCTCGCGCAACACGCGCCCAAGCTTGTAGGCAGCGTCGCCGCTGTTGAACTTCTTTATCGCCTCTTCCAGCCGCTTGCGCGCGTCGTCGTGTCGCTGCTCGGGGGCGCGCTCCGGGTTGACGAAGATGCACCAGGCCAGGGCCACGGCGATCAGCCCCTCTTCGGGATCGAAGTTCGACGCCTGCCGGTAATGCAGCTCAGCCTGCGCGTAGTCCTTCTTCTTGAAAAAGGTCTCGGCCATGATGAAGGCGTTGCGGGCCTCGAGGGGCCGCCGCTGCCGCCCCGCCGACGTCGTCGCGCCCCCGGACGAGGCGGCCAGCGCCTTCTGCTCGCGGTCGTAGCGCGCGCGGCTCTCGGCGTTCATCAGTGTCTTCTGCGCCTCGCCGAGCCGCTTGAAGAGCGCCTCGATCCATCCGCGCACCTGCGGGTCATCGCCCAGCGGCGAGCCGGCGATCCTGTCGGGGTGGTAGTCCCGCGCAAGGCCGACGTAGGCCGCGCGGATGGCGCCCTCCTCGGCGTTGGACAGCAAACCGAGGAACGCGTAGTGGTCGAGCCGTGCCATCGCCGCGTGCGCCTGCGCCAGCTGCGTGTACGTCGTCCTATCCGTCGGCAGCAGCGGGCGATTGCCGATGGCCTGGGGTGGGGCAGGGACCGCGGCCCCCGCCGCAGAGGGCGCGCTCGATGCCGGCGGCGCGGTCGGCGGCGCCGCCGCCGGCGCCGGCGGCGCGGTGCGCGGCGGCGGCGCCGCCGACACGGTCGGCCCCGCGCCGGTGGTCGTCCGCGGGACCTGGAAGCCGGGCGAGCTGACGCCCGTCGACGGGGGGGGACCCGGAGGATGGGGCGCCCCCGCGGCTGGCGCCGTGGCCGCCGCGGCGCGCGCTCGGGATGCGGTAGCACCGGCGTCGTGGGGGGCGACCTCGGGGTTCGCGCTGCCCTCGACCGATCCCGCGCCCCCGTCAATCTCGGGGCGGTAGACCTTGGCGACGAGCGCGCCAGTGGCCGGGCGCCACGTCTTGCCCGACGCCTCGGCCCGCGCGCGCTTGAGCTCGGCGGGCAGGAGCGCCCTGCCCTGATCGGCGTCGACGACCTCTACGGCGTCGGCGGCGATCAGGGCGCGCAGCGCCGCGCGCAGCTCGTCAGGGGGCATCAGGGCCGCCTTCTCGAGGTCAGCGAAGCGGCGCGGGACGTGCAACAGGCGCCAGAGGACTCGGTCGCCCTCGGCGAGCTCGAACTCGCTGTCGACGTCGCGGGCCGCGCCTTCGCGCGTGCAGCGTACGGCGCGGCCGGTGACCTTCGACGATGCCCACATGGTGTCGCCGGCGACGTCGCCGGCGGAGCGGTGCTTCTGGAACACGGACGCCTGCGGGCTTGACATGGACGACCTGACCTCCAACCGCGTCAGCCTACGCAAACCGGCTGCCGACGGCGAACAAACGGCCCCCCCCCAACCACGACGAGCCCCATCGGCGCTCGGGGCCCTGACCAGGGATCGTCAGGCCGAGGTCCATTGCGGGGGCCTGCGCCTCGCCCCCGGCCGCCCGTCACAGCAGCGCGCGGGCCTCGAGTGCGCGCACCTGATCGCGCAGCTGCGCGGCCCGCTCGAAGTCGAGGTCGCGGGCGGCGGCTTTCATGTCGGCGCGCAGCTGCTCGACGAGCGCCGGCACGTCGTCGGGCTCGACGTCGTCAGCGGTTTTCTTCGAACCCTTCCTGCCCTTGCCCCTCTTCGCGAACGGCTGCACCGAGCCGGCGCGCGCCAGCTTGTCGACATCGAGGAAGTCGCCGTCGGCGTAGGCGGCGGACTTGTCGAAGACGCCGGCGTCCAGCTCGCGCAGCGGCTTGACGATCGTCGTCGGCGTGATCCCGTGCTCGCGGTTGAACGCCTCCTGCACCGCCCGACGACGCTGCGTCTCGCCGACGGCGGCCTTGATGGAGTCGGTCTCGCGGTCGGCATAGAGGATCACGCGTCCGTTGGCGTTGCGCGCGGCGCGGCCGATGGTCTGGATGAGCCCCGTCGTCGCCCGCAGAAAGCCCTCTTTGTCGGCATCGAGGATGCAGACCAGCGCGACCTCGGGCAGGTCGAGGCCCTCGCGCAGGAGGTTGATGCCGACGAGGACGTCGTAGTCGCCGCGCCGCAGCTGCGCGAGCAGCTCAATGCGCTCCAGCGTGTCGACGTCGGAGTGCAGGTAGCGCGCCTTCACCCCGATCTCGGCCAGATACTCGGTCAGGTCCTCAGACATGCGCTTGGTCAGCGTCGTCACGAGCACGCGCCATCCCTGCGCCACCGTCGCCTTGATCTCGGCGAGCGTGTCGTCGACCTGGGTCGCCACCGGCCGGATGTCGATGACCGGATCGAGCAGCCCCGTCGGGCGGATGAGCTGCTCGACGATCACGCCCTCGGACTTGTCGACCTCGTAGTCCGCTGGCGTCGCCGACACGTAGACGGTCTGATGCACATGGCCTTCGAACTCATCGAACTTCAACGGACGGTTGTCGAGCGCCGAAGGCAGCCGAAAACCGTATCGCACGAGTGTCTCCTTGCGGCTGCGGTCGCCGAAGTACATGCCCCGCACCTGCGGCACGGTCTGGTGGCTCTCGTCGAGCACGAGCAGGAAGTCGCGTGGGTAGTAGTCGAGCAGCGTTGGCGGTGGCTCGCCGGGGTTCCGGCCGGTCAGGTGGCGCGAGTAGTTCTCGATGCCCTTGCACGTGCCCGTCGCCTCGAGCATCTCGAGGTCGTACAGCGTGCGCTGCTCGAGCCGCTGCGCCTCGAGGAGCAGGTTCTGGGCGCGCAGCTCCTGCAGGCGGTGCAGCAGCTCTTCGCGGATGGCGTCGAGCGTGCGCTTCCGCCGGTCGGAATTCGTCACGTAGTGCGACGCCGGCCAGATGGTGACGGCAGAGATCTCGCCGGTGACGCGGCCGCGCAGCGGGTCGACGCGCTGGATACGCTCGACCTCGTCGCCGAAGAAGCTGATGCGCAGCGCCTCCTCGTCCTCGTGGGCCGGGAACACCTCGACGACGTCGCCGCGCACCCGGAAGGTGCCACGCGAGAACGAGACGTCGTTGCGCTCGAACTGGCTCTCCACCAGCTGCCGCAGGAAGGCGTCGCGGCCGAGCTTACGGCCGACCTCGACGTAGGCGGTCATCTCCTTGTAGCTGTCGCGCGAGCCGATGCCGTAGATGCAGCTGACCGACGCCACGATGATCACGTCGTTGCGCTCGAGCAGCGCGCGCGTCGCCGCGTGGCGCATGCGGTCGATGGTGTCGTTGATCAGGCTGTCTTTTTCGATGTAAGTATCAGATGACGGAACGTAGGCTTCTGGTTGATAGTAGTCGTAATAGGAGACGAAGTACTCGACGGCGTTGTTCGGGAAGAACGCCTTGACCTCCTGGTACAGCTGCGCCGCCAGGGTCTTGTTGTGGGCGAGGATCAACGTCGGACGGTTCACCTTCGCGACCACGTTGGCCATCGTGAACGTCTTGCCCGAGCCGGTGACGCCGAGCAGCACCTGATGCTTCAGCCCCTGCTGCAAGCCGTCGACGAGCGACTCGATGGCCTGCGGCTGATCGCCGTGGGGTACGTAGTCGGCGACGAGCTCGAAGGCGCGATCGGGCTGACGCAGGCCGAGGCGGCGGTCCTGCTCGACACCGAACTGGGCGCGCTCGGTCTGGCTGATCTGTCCCTGGGTCGAGGGGTCGGTCATAACGCTTCTGCCATAGCAGCCCGGCCCGCCCGCCGCTGCGCGCGCCGTCCGCGGGCGCCCGGTCGTCGTCGCCCGGTCGTCGTTGTCGTCGTTGCCCTGTCCCTCGGCATAGCCGCGACAGCCTTCGTCACCCGTCGCGCGCCAAGGTGGTTCGCGCTACGCCATGTGGGTCGTGTCGACGTCATCGATGCCGGGTCGGCTGGGGCGCGTCGTCGTCGTCGTCGCGCTGGCGCTCGCGTGGACGTCGCTGTTCTGGTTCGTGCCGCCGCAGCGGGCCTTCCCCGTCGTCGACGCCGCGGCGGACGCGGTGAGCGACGCGGTGCGTGCGGCGACCGGGCTGCGCGCGCCGTGGCTGTGGGTGGCGAAGAGCACGCTGCTCGCCGGGGGCGTCGTCGTCGTCGTCGCCCTCTGGCAGGGGCGCCATCGCACGGGGCTCGCCCTGCCGGCCGGGCCGGGGCTAGGGCTGTTCGCGGTCGCCGTCGTCGTCGCCCTGCCGTTCCAGATAGCGCTCGGCCTTGATGACGCGGTGGCCCGCTACTACCGCAGCTTCTTCGGGCCCCGCGGACACGAGTGGATCGTCGCCAACGCTGTCGTCATGCTGGTCGAGCACGCGTTCATCGAGGGCGTCGTGCTCTCTCTGGCGCTGTCGGGCGGGCTGCCGCCCGTCGATGAGCGACCTCGCCGCGGACTTCGTGGTCTGCCGTGGCTCGGCGCGCTCGGGCTCGGGCCGCTCGTCGACCCCACGCGGGCAGGGCCGCGGACGCTCCTCGCCGTGCCCATCGACGCCTGGCCCGCGCTGATCGGACAGGGGTTCGTCTTCGGCTGCATCCACTTCACCAAGGCCCCCAGTGAGCTGGTGACCGCGTTTCCCGGTGGCGTCGCCGTCGGGTGGCTGACCGTCCGCACCGGCAGCATCTGGCCGGCGGCGCTGCTGCACCTGGTGACCGGCGCCGTCGTCTTCACCACGCTGCGGGCGACGCGGCCCTGAGCGCCTCTTTGCGGTGCGGCACCAGCTCCTTGTCGCGTTGCGTCACGCAAAGCGGTGAGCGTCTATCGCCGATGCCGGAGATTTGGATCCAGATCTGAGCAACGAACGCCGCCGAGGGGACGAACATCATCGAGTCGCTCTGCTCTGCTTCCGCTCGAACCCTTCGCCGGTGGTGACTGCATGCAACTGCACGAGGACAAAGCCCTGCTTCAGGCGTACCGCAACGGCGAGACGTGGGCCTACGAGCTGCTGTACCGCCAGCACGCCGTCGCGGTGCAGCGCTTCCTGGCCGGCGGGTTCACGTTCCTGTCGCGCGGGCGCACCTGCCACTTCCGCGGCGGGCGGCCGGGCGTCGACGTCGACTCCATCGTGCAGGAGACCTTCGCCCGGGCGTTCGCGCCGTCGACGCGGGCCCACTACGACGGCGAGCGACCGTTCAAGAACTACGTGTTGTCCATCGCCAAGAACCTCGTGCTGCGCGAGCTGCAGCGCCACGACCGGCACTCGTCGCTCGAAGGCCTCGAGGACACCGCCGACCTCGTGCTGCGTCGCGCGCGCAACGGCGGCGGCGCGATGCTCCTGCCCGAAGACCTCGATCCCGAGCGCACCAGCGCCGACGCCGAGCTGGGCGCCATCGTCTGCGCCTACGTCGCCACGCTCGATGACGAAGAGAAACAGTTCTTCGACCACCGCTTCGTGCAGCTGAAGACGCAGGAGGCCACGGCGGAGGCCATGGGCTGCACCCGTGCACGCGTAAAGACCCTCGAGAAGAAGCTGCGCGGCGCGTTCCTGTCGACGCTGCGCGGTCGCGGCTACTTCGTCGACCGCGACATGAAGCCCCGGTGGTCGCGCAAGGCAGCTTGAGCGCCGTCTCTCTGGACACCTCCGTGGGCACCTCTGTCGGCACCTCTGTCGGCACCTCTGTCGGCACCTCTGTCGGCACCCTGACGCGCTACGGCGTGGTCGAGCCAGTCGGCGCCGCCGACGGCGCGGCGGCAGCGGGCTGATCGGCGCGATGGCTGGCCCGCCAGCCAAGGAGGGTGCTGCCGACGAGCGCCGTCATCAATCCAAGCCGACGCACCTTGCGGCCGAAGACCTTCATGTCGGTGGTGAACCCGCGCTTCAGGTTCACCTTCTTGCGCTTCGCGGCGAGGGCTCCGTCGGGGCGTAGCGTGTAGATCCAGCCGCGCGTCATCATCGTCAGCCCCAACAGCAACAGCGGGGCACCCAGCACGTAGAACACCATCGGTTCACCCTTCGTCGTCGTCGCGCTGGGCCTTCAGCTTCAGCATCTTGCGCTTGATGACGCTGCGCTTCAGCGGGCTCAGGTAGTCGACGAACAGCTTGCCCTCGAGATGGTCGCACTCGTGCTGCAGGGCCACCGACTTCAGCCCCTCGGCCTCGATGGTCTGCGGCTTGCCGTCGAGGTCGACGTAGTCGACGCGACAGCGGGCGGCGCGGGTGACGAGGCCGGTCTCGTTCGGTACCGACAGGCAGCCCTCCTCCCACTCGAGCTTGCCGCTCTTGTCGGAGAACACGGGGTTGAGGAGCGCGATGGGCGGATCCCCTGACGGGATCTCTGCGCGGTTGCCTTCGTCGTTGCTCTCGTAGGCGCGGATGTCGACGACGACGACGCGCTGCAGGACCCCCACCTGCGGCGCGGCCAAGCCGACGCCGTCGGCGTCGTACATCGTGTCGAACAGGTCCTTGACGAGGACCTTGACGTCGTCGGGCACGCTGCCGTCGGCGTTCAGAACGATGGGCTTGCTGACCTTCAGGAGCTGCGGGTCGGGCCAGATGAGGATCTCGCGAATCGCCATGGGTGACGACGTAGCAGCGACGGGCGACGGCGTCACCGGGGCGCCGGCGCAAGAGCGCCGAAGGCTCAGGCGCCCGCGCCGTCGTCCTCGGGGCTGCCCGGGAACGACGGCGACGGCGACGGGCGGAGAGGACGATGGCGGTGGGGGCGGCTACTTCTTGAAGTAGATCGCGATCTCGCGGCCCTCGAGCTTGGCCTCGTAGGGCACGGCCGACTTCATCTCGATGGTGATGCGGATGGTCGGCGTGGCGTCTTCGACCTCGGACGGTGTGATCATCTTGACGGGGCTGTCGAAGAAGGTCGTGTCGAGGTGGTTGCGGTTGTTGCGCAGCGGGATCGTGGCGTTCTTGAGCTCGAGGACGATGAGGTTGTCGCCCTCTTTCTTCACCGCGAACTCGGCGCCGTCGTTCAGCCGCGCGAACACCCGCGACTGCGTCGGGGAGTTCTTGAAGCCGATGTAGGTCATCTGCCGCGTGCCTGCCGGCGCGGCCTGCGCGACCACGACACCTTCGGCGGCCGTGGCGACACCCACCGAATCGGCGGCGACGGTGGCGCCTGCGTTCGACAGCGGCGACGCGGCCACGGGCTGCCCCACGACGGAGGCGACGGTGAGGGCGACAGCGAGCGGCAGGGAGCGGGTCATGAACGATCCTTCCGGCGAGTGGCCCGGGCAAGCTAGCACCGCCGCGGTCGATTCTACGAAAAGAAGTCCCCGACGACCGGGGCGAGCCAGCTTCCCCCTTGGAACCCGCGGGCGTCCGTGTCACCCGAGCCGCGTGGACCTCGCCGTCGGACTCGAGCTCACGAAGCTGTTGCTGCAGGTCGTCCTCGCCGGCGACGTCGTGACCGCGCCGGAGCGCACCGCCCTTGACCACGCAGCGCGCCGTCCGGCGGGACGGCCGGGGCTCGACCTCGTGTGCGGGGTGCTCGACCGGGAGCAGCGGCTGCCCCCGCCCAACATGGCGCTGCTGGGCGCCCACCGCGCGGTCGTGTTCCGCGAGGCGGCCCAGGTCGCCGCCGCCGACGGTGTCCACGCTGACGAGCTGGCGCTCATCAAGACCATCGTCGAGCTGCTGCGATGACCCACGCCACCGGCCACGCCGTTGCTCTCGTCCTCGAGCTGCCCGGCGCCGTGCGCCACGGCGACCCGTCGCGCCCCACCGCCGTCGACGACACTGGCCCGGTGCTCTGCTACTTCGACTGGCTGCACACCGCCGGCGTCGATGAGGAGGACGAGAACGGGCACGTGTCCAACGTCTCCTACGTGCGCTGGATCCAGGACGCCGCCCGCGCCCACACCGACGCCGTCGGCTGGGATCGCCGCGCCTACGAGGCTGTCGGCGGCACATTCATCGTCAAGCGCCACGAGGTTGACTACAAGCGCGGCTGCCACGCCGGCAACGCGGTCGTCGTCACCACCGTCGTCGAGGAGTGCCGCCTCGCCTCGGCCATCCGGCGCACCCGCGTCGTGCGCCTGAGCGACGGCGCCGAGATCCTGCGTGCCCGCACTGAGTGGGTCTTCGTCGCCATCGACGGCCACCGACCGTCGCGCATCCCGCAGGGGGTGCTCGAGGCTTTCGCCCTCGTTGGCCGACTGAGCCGGGGTCCGCGGGAGCGCACGCCGGCGTCGGCCGCCGGGTAAACACACCAGGAGACCTCGACGATGACCACCGAGCTGTGGTGCCTGCTTGCCGTGACCTTCTGGGGCCTGCCGGTGGTCTACGCGCCAGCGACAGGGCGCGGCTTGCGCGCCGGTCTCGGCTGGGCCTTCGGCAACCGTGAGGTCGACCCGCCGTCGCCCGCCTGGGTCGGGCGGGCCGAGCGCGCGGCTCGGAACCACTTCGAGAACCTGCCGCTGTTCGTCGTCGTCGTCCTCGTCGCGCACGTCATGGATGTCCATGACGACGCCACTCGCGCGGCCGCCGCCACCTTCGTCGTCGCGCGCGTCGCCCACACGCTCATCTACTGGGCGGGCATCACCGTCGTGCGCACGCTCGCCTACTACGCCGCCCTGATCGCCGTCGGGGTGATCGCGAGCCGGCTGGTCTGAACCGTCGCGGCCAGGTGACCGCGTCCGCGACCCGTGGTGAAGACTCCGTCGGCGTCCCCCCAGTGACGCGGCCCGCGGTGACGACGCCTGCGGCCGCGTCTCTGGCGGCTGCTACTCGCTGGCGAACAGCCAGTGCAGCTGCGTGTGCGGCCCAAGCTCGTCGATGATCTGCCGCCGGAACGCCCGCTTGATGCGCGTCGCCAGCTGGCCCATCCGCTGCTTGGACACGCCGTAGCGCTCGCCCAGCTCGACCAGCGACTTCGGCTCGGCGGAGACGAGGTGCTCGCTCCAGATGGCGCGGTCGCGGTCGTGCTCGAGGGTGTCGGCGAAGCGCCGCGTCAGCTCGGCGATCACGCGACTTACCTCGTTGGCGGCGACGCGCGCCTCGGGGCCCTCGTCGTCGCCGGCGAGCATGTCGCCCAGCGTGCCGCCCTCGTCGTCGCCCACCGCCGCGTCCAGCGATGCCTCGCGACCGTCGAGCCGCGCGACGATGCGCGCGACCTCTTCGGGGGTCTCGTGCACCTCGGCGGCGATCTCGTCGACGGTGGCGGCCTTGCCCTCGGCCAGCAGCTTGCGACGGATGCGCGGCAGCTGGAAGTACAGCTTGCGGCCGGCGCGCGTGTTGCCCGTGTGGATCGCGCGGCCATTCGTCATCAGGAATTTCGTCAGCTGAGCGCGAATCCAATATACTGCATAAGTACCGAAGCGCGTGCCCTGATCGGGATCCCAGCGCTGCGCCGCGATGGCCATGCCAGCGGAGCTCTCCTGGACGAGGTCCATGATGTTCGTCCAGCTGCGCCGGTATTGGTACGCCATCTTGATGGCGAGCCTTAGATTGTGGACGACCAGCTTTTTTGCGGCCTCTTGATCCTGGAAATCCCGCACGCGCCGGCCGAGCGCGCGCTCTTCGTGCTCGGACAGCCGCTGCACCCGCGTGGCCTGCCGCACGAACGCCGAGTAGATGCCGTCGCGGCGGTCGCCGACGGACTTCACCGAGCGGTTCAGCTCGTCATCGGACGGCTCGGCGACGACGTCGTCCTTGACCCAGTCGCCGCCGGGCTGGCCGGGCAGCGCGATGCGCTGCGCGCGGACCAGCGCCGCGCCGCCGTCGACGCTGTCGCCGCCAATGTCGACGACCTCGCCGTCGCCATCGGCGAGCGCCGGACCGAGCGCCGGACCGAGCGCGGCGACGTCCAGGGCGTCGTCGTCGCCGTCCTCGACGACCGGCTCGACCGGCTCGACGCCGGGCCACGCGGCCACCGGCGTCGTCGGACGGCTGCCGCGCGCACCGGCCGCGCCGGTCTTCTTCAGCGGCACGGGCAGGGCTGTGTCGACGGGGGGGCGGCGCGCGGTCACGGGCGAGGCTTATCGCTTTGGCGTGCGGGCGTCAGGCGGACGAGATCACGCCGCCCTGCTCGGCGCGGCGCAGCATCTCGGCCACGCCGGCGTGACCCAACTGCTTCACGAGCTGGCCGGCCAGCTCGTTGCGCTTCGTCTCGAGGTCCTTCTTCGCCTTGTCGTCGAAGCCGGGGCTGCCCTCGCGCTTGTCGTAGCGCAGCGTCGCCAGCGTGACGTCGGCGAGGCCGCCGAAGCCCGACGCCAGCTCGACCAGCGCCTGCTTGCGCGGTCCGGCCTCGGCGGCGGCCACCTGCTCGAGGCCGCTCTTCGACTCGTGGGCCAGCGCGACCAGCGCCTGCTGCTGGTCCTTGCGCAGCAGCGACAGGCGGTCGCCGGGCTTGTTCAGGTCGAGCTGCGCCATCGTCTTCGTCGTCGCGGACAACGACGCGAGCTTGTCGGCGGCGTCGTGCTTGCCCGCGCCCTTGAGCGCGGCATGCAGCACGTCGGCGCTGTCGCCGAGCAGCGGCAGCGCGGCGGCGACGTTGGCGTTCTCGGTCACAGGGATGCCTGCCGCGGCCTTCTGCTGGTCGGTCGCCGAGGTCTTCGCGCCCCACGCGGCGTCGACGAGCGTGCCGCCGAGGCCCACCCACGGGAACGCGATGCCCACGCCCTGCGTCAGCGTGTTGACGCCCTCCTTGAGCACCTTTTCGACGTCGTGGGGCCTCTTCGCGAGCTGTCCGATCAGGTTCGCGCCGGCGAGCAGCGTGCTGCCCACCGAGATGATGTTGCCGATCACCGGCAGCGCTTGACCAGAGGCCTTCGCCGTCGCCGCGGCTCCCTTCGCTGTCGCTGTCGCTGCCGTCGCCGCCGTCGCCGCCTTCGTTGTCGCCGCGGCCGCCGGTGCGCCCTCGCCGAGCAGGCGCGGGCCGAGCTTGCCCGCCGTCTCGGCCAGCTTCGGCCCGACGCTGCCGCCGAGCTTCGGCGCGAGCTGCTCGATGCCGGACAGCGCGGCCTTGATCGCCTCGGGGTTCTTCGCCTGCACGCCCGCCGTCTGCAGGAAGTGGCCGGCGACGTCCTTGCCGGCCGTCTGCACCGCGGCCTTGAAGCCGTCGCCGCCGAGCTTCGCCGACAGCTGGGCAAGATTGGCCATCGCGTGGGGGTCGCTCATGACGCTCATCGCCGTCTGCGTCGCCAGCGCCGACACCTGCGGGCCGATGGCGTCGTGCATCGCCTTCAGCTCGGGGGGCGCCTTGTCGGCCCAGATCCGACCGGCGACCTCGCGCGTCAGCTGGCCGGCGAGCTTGAACTCGGGCGTCAGCTCGTTCTTCGCCACTGCGCGGCCGTCGTGGCTGGCCGTGATCGCCGCCTGCTTGCCGAGCTGGTTCAGAGACGCCGCCGCGCCGCTGACCTTGTCGGCGACGACCTTGTCGTCGGTGACGCCGAGCTGCGCCTGCGTGCGCACGTCGGTGTGCTGCTCGGCGTCGAGCCGCGCCCTCGTCGTCGCCGCCACCGAGGTCGCGGGCGCCGGCGCCGTCGTTGTCGCCGGAGCCGTGGCACCGGAAGGCTTCGTCGTCGACGTCGTCGTTGTCGGCGGAACCTTCGGAAGATCGACCTTGCGGATGCCGGCCATTGGAGACCTCGGGGAAGCAGGCGGGGACGACGACAATAGCGTCGCCGACCACCATTTGGCGTCGACGATCCCGTCGAGCGCGGTCGCGCCGCAGCCGACGCCCTCATCCCGCGGCTGCGCCGCGGCCCTCGCCCTCACCCCGCGGCTGCGCCGCGGCCCTCTCCCTCACCC
>VGSZ01000038.1 GCA_016874845.1 Deltaproteobacteria bacterium | reverse complement strand
GAGGGGATGCGTTGCGCCGCACCCCCTCGGCTCCCCCGGCGCTTGGGGGAGTGCCGACACCGGCACACGACCCAGGCGCCGGACGATCATGTGGGTCGACGCTGTCATCCGGGCCGGCGACAGCGGGTCGTGTGCCTGCCCGTGTTGACCCGCGCTGCGCGCAGCGTCGTCGTCGTCGTCGTCGCGAGCCCGCGCCACGCCCTCATCCCCCGGCCCCTTCTCCCAATTCTGGGAATTCTGGGCGAAGGGGAGGAAGGCGGCGAAGAGCGCGGGGGCCCGTGTCCCCGCGGACAAGCGAAGCGACCCGCGCGCCGCAGCCCGTGCGGTGGTGAAAGCGGCGGTGGTCGACTGCGGGGCCCGGGTCGCTTTGCGGTGTCGGCACTCCGAGGAGGCCCGAGGGGTCCAGCGGAGACAGGCCAGCGTCTCCCCTGGTCGCGCCGAAGGCGAACGCTCGAAAAGCGATCACGCTCGGCCTGCGAAGACACCAAAGACGACGACGCCGGCAGCGGGGCCCGGCCAGAGCAGCAACCACGCCGGCAGCGCGAACGAAAAGCGATCACGCTCGGCCTGCGAAGACACCAAAGACGACGACGCCGGCAGCGGGGCCTGGGCGGAGCAGCAACCACGCCGGCGGCGCGAACAAAAAGCGATCACGCTCGGCCTGCGAAGACACCAAAGACGACGACGCCGGCAGCGGGGCCCGGCCGGAGCAGCAACCACGCCGGCAGCGCGAGGGAGAAGACGACGACGACGACGAGCGTTGTTCAGCGCGCCCAGTAAGCCTCATCGTCCAGGCCATCCTCACGCTCGGGCAGGGCGCGGGTCAGCCGCGGCGAAGCCTGCACGAGCACCTCGTAGCTGACGCGGTTGGCGTAGCGGCACACCTGGCTCATCGACGAATAGGTCAGGAAGGCCCGCGCGTGCTTGGCCGAATTGGGCACCGTCTGGCGGTGGTGGTGGTTGGCGGCCATGTCGTGGCACAGCGCCGACAGCGCGGCGTCGCCGGCGCCGTTGGTGCTCGTGATGCGCTCGGGCCCGCCGTGGTAGGGCGCGATGTGCGCGTAGACCTTCACCGGGCTCCTGCAGGCCGCCCTGCGCATCGGGCGACTGAACTCGTAGCGGTTGAACTCGGCGATGGCGCCGGGGAGCAGCGGGTAGCGGGTTTCGCGCTTGACGTCGTCGTCGGTGAAGCCCGCCATGTACAGGCCGGTGGCGCCGGCGGTGCACAGCACCAGGTCGGCCCACTGCAGCGCCGCGTCGCACGCCAGCAGCGGATCGGCGTGGCCGGTCAGGGCGGCGCCCTCGTCCTCGTTCATCGCGACGACATCGACGTGCTCTTCGATGAAGCGCTGCCAGAACGCAGGGCGCTCGGCGATCACGAAGCTCGTGCCGAGCCCGAGCACGACGGGCACCCCGCGCTCCTTCGCCAGCGCGATGGCGTGCAGGGTCGCCGCGGGCATCGGGTCGCCGGGGCGGCTGCGCAGCAGGTAGGCGCTCACCACGAGGCAGCAGGCGTCGTCGAAGACGACGGCAGGCACGCTGTCGGGGCGCAGCGCGTTCATCCGGCCTTCGTTGATGGCGAAGGTGCGCTCGCCGTCGGGGGTGACCAGGGCGAAGCAGCGACCGATGGGGCCGTCGACGGGCTGCAGGTGATCGAGGTTCACTCGGCTCGAGGTGTTCGACAGGTAGCGGTAGCCCGACGTGCCGACGCGGATCGACTCGCTCATGACGCCGAGCAGGATCGACGCGTCGTCGGCCAGCAGCGAGTAGTTGTGCAGCGTGTTGCCGACGGTGCCACCGGCGAATTCGGAGCGGATGGCGCCGGTGCCGTGCAGCTCGTCGTACAGCTTGCTCGCCCGCTCGTCGTCGACGACCAGCGACGTGCCGCAGGGCAGGCCGTAGCGTCCGAGCAGCGCGTCATCGACTCGGGCGTCGATGTCTACCAGCGTCTGGTCGATGCCCACGACGTGGGTGCGGCCCTTCTTCTGGTCGAGTCCGGCTTGCGCGAGCAGCGGGTCCCGGGCGTGCACTGGGAAGTAGTGCTTGTGCTTGCGACGACCAGGGAAACGCACGGGCACCTCGGAGCTCGAAGGTGGGGGCGACGACGATGGCCAATGCCGGTCGTCCCCGGCAAGCCGCACCTGCCGCGGTGTCGCGCTCCGGCGATACCGGATCGCTCGTTGTCGCTCACGGGAGCGCGCGGGTGACTTCGACTACCACCCTCCGCCGTGCGCGCTCTCGTGCCGACCGTCAGCGCGGGTCTGCCGGCTGGCGCCTGCGCCACCGCCCCGCTGCCGCTCCCTAACACCAGCGCGCTGCCCGCCGTCGACAAGGACGGCCGCGGCCGCGTCGTGCTGGACGAGGTCCACGGGCGGTTCGCCTTCGAGCAGGGCGAGCCGGTGGCGATCGAGCGGCGTCGCCGCGTCGTGCGCATCGAGGGCCGGCGCTCCAAGGCCCTCAACGACCTCGCCCTGCGCTACAACCGCACCTTCACCACCGTCACCGGTTTGCGTGTCCGCGCGCGGACCCCGGCCGGCGACGAGCGCGCGTGGACCCGGCAGGACGCCCAGGACGTGCCGCTGTTCGGCGGGTCGATCCTCCCCACCGATGGCCGCGGCCTGTACGTGAACGTGCCCGACCCCGCCACCGGTACGCTGGTCGAGCACGTCAGCGAGACCCGCCAGCGGGCGACGCAACACTTCGTCTTCGCCGAGGTCTTCGATGCACTACCGCGTCGTGCGGAAGCTCCTGACCGAGGCGGGCATCGACGCGATGGCCAACACGGTGCCGCGGCCGAAGAAGGGCACGCTGCTGCACCTCGACGCGCGCACCATTGGTCCCGACGGCACCGTGACGCCCATGACCGAGCCGCAGCTCTTCGCTGACGAGGCCATCTCCGGCCGCTGCGGCGACGGGCAGGAGCTGGGGCACGACCTGCGGCGGTTCAAGTTCCCGCGGCTGACGGTGGGCAGCGTGCTCGAGCTGTCGTGGGCCTTCGAGATGCCCGGGCTCTACACCGGCTGGACCGACACCGAGGCGCTCGGGAGCCTGCCGACGAAGACGTACCGGGTGCAGAGCGTCGTTGACAAGGTGGCGCAGCCCGACTTGATGCTCGTGAAACCACACCGTGCCGCCGAAGATCGTGCCGTCGGACGTCGGCATGCAGCACCTCGTCTTCAAGCTGCACGATCTGCCGACCAGTCGTCACGCGTTGTTCCAGCCGTCGCGCCGGGCGGTCGAGCCCTCGTGGCTGTACCGGACCATCGCCTACCGCTACCCGAACCTGGTCCTCGGGATGAACGCCACCTGGGACGCCGCCGTCGCCTATCGTTTGCGGTCGCTCGTCCTGAAGAACGAGGGCACCGCCGGGGTCACGCTGCGCGACGGGCTGCCCTGCGGTGGAGGACCGGGCTGCGTCGTCGATCGGGCCCTGGCCCACGCGCGCGACACCGTCGCCTGGACCGGCTTCGACGAAGCCTCCGACTTCCGCGCGCCGAAGGCAATCGCGCCGTCGGACTGGGCGTCGTCGGCGGACAAGGCGACCATCCTCTACGCGCTGCTCGTCCACGCCGGCGTCGACGCGCGCCTCGCCGGCCTCGTCCGCGCCCACACCCACGAGGTCGACAAGGCGTTTCCGCTCCTCGCGTGGCGGAACCACACGCTGGTGGTGGCGCGCCTGGGCAACGAGGACATCTGGCTCGACCCGAGCTGCGACCTCTGCGGCCGCGGCGAGCTGACGTTGTGGTCGCGCGATCGTGATTCCCTCGCCGTCTTCGGGAATGGCGATGAGATGAAGATCGAGTGGCGGCGGGCCACGGGCAGGGCGCCGGCGCTGCGCGACGTGCGTCGCACCGTCCACGCGGTGACGCTGCAGGAACAAGGCGGCGCTGTCGTCGCATCGACGTTGTCCACCGCCGGCGGGGAGGCGCTCGCGTCCTGCCGCGACGCCCGCGACTGGGACGCCGACCACTGGCGGGCGGCGGTGCGCCGTGTGGTCAAGGACTTCAGCCGCGCTGGTGAGCTCTTCGAGAACAAGCCGGGGATCTGCCAGCGCGAGGGCGGCACCGACGAGCGCTCGCTGCGGGCCAGGCTGCCGACCTTCGCCGCCGCGTGGGACGACGGCCTGGTCGTGCCGCTGCGCCTGCTCGTGCCGCCGGTCTCGCTGCCGCGTCGCGACGCGCGGCAGACCGACTTCGTCGTCGCGTCACCGTCGGAGCGGGGCGACGAGCTGCGGCTCGTGCCGCCGCCGGGGTACGCGTTCGCGTCGGTGCCCGCGTCGTTCCAGCAGCAGCACCGCCGTGTGCTCGTGCGCTTCGAGCTCCGCTGCGACGGTCCCGCGCTGGTGTTGCTGCGGGTCGTCTCCCTCGCCGCCGGCGCGACACCGCAGGCCGAGTACCCGCGGGTCCGCGCCGTGCTCGATGCCGCCGCTGCGGTGGCGGTCCGGGCCGTGTCGCTGCAGAAGACGCCCGGTCGAGGTGGCCTGCGTCGCGCGGCCGCGCGGGACGAGGCCGCGGACGAGGCTACGGTGACGTCGAGGGTGACGCCGGGGCAGGTGGCCATGTAACGTGCGCGACCGTGAGCACGCACACCCCCCGCTCCGTCGTCCTGCTGGGCGCGCAGCGCTTCGAACCCACGCTGGGCAGCGTCGTCGACCAGCTCGGCGTGCGCGGCCGCATCGCGCTCATCACCGCCGGCTGGCAGGAGCGCGAGGCCGAAGACGAGGAGCTGTCGGCGCACCTCGGTGGCCAGACGGTGAACCTTTCGCTGCACGCCCGCGGCAACACCGTCTTCGCCGCCGACCACGAGCTGTCGGTGGCTCACCGCGAGCGGCAGGTGTTGTTGCGTCACCTGCAGGAGATCTACCGGATCCGCCTTGAGCACGCGTTCGAGGCCGAGCGCGAAGTCGCCGCCTACGACGCGCCGGCGGCCATCCGCGATGAGGTGCGGCAGAGCTCCATCGAGGCCATCCGCACGCTGGACGCCTGGCACGTCGACCATTGCCTGCGCGTCCACGACGAGTTCGAGCGCAAGCACAAGGTCGCCTCGCGCCCCGAGGTGCAGCGCCAACGCGAGGAGATCGCGCGGGCCTTGTCGGACTGCACCGCCCTCGCCATCGCCGGCGGCCACGTCGCGGTGCTGCTCAATCGCCTCGATCTCTTCGACCTGCACGAGCTGATCGGCGACCACACCGTGTTCGCATGGTCGGCTGGCGCCATGTCCGTCTGCGACCGCGTCGTGCTGTTTCACGACGACCCGCCCGAGGGCCGCGTCGCCCGGCAGGTCCTCGACGTCGGCCTGCGCCTGATCCCTCAGGCCATCCCGTTGCCCGAGCCCGAGCGTCGCCTCGACCTCGCCGTCACCGAGCGGGTCACCCTGCAGGCGCGCCGCTTCGCCCCGTCTCTGTGCCTGGCGCTGCCGGCTCGGTCCTACGTCATCTGGCAGGGCGCTCGATTCGTCGCCGCCCAAGGAGCCATCGAGTTGTGCGCCACCGGCGAGACCCGCCCCTTCGCTCTCCCGGCGACGATGAAGCGCGCCAGCGATTCCTCGCCGCCCGACTCGCTGCACGCGCCCATCGAGGCGCACGACAAGCCCGAGGCGACGTCGACGTCGACGCGCCGGCGGAAGGCGAGCGAGCCCCGGGGCACGGGGAAGCAACGATGAGCCGCGACCGCGCCATCGACGAGCTGATCGCTTGCTGGGGTGAGCCTCACCGCGTGCGCGCCTTCATGGGCACGCACCGCTTCCCGCTGGTCGAAGGCCACCTCGTCACCTTCGTCTTCATCGGCAACGTCGACGGCGTGAACCTGCGGCACTGGGTCTACGGCCTCGAGTCGTCGACGACGCTGACCCGCGCGCCCAACACCGATATCTGGCACCTGACGCTCGAGATCCCGCCCTCGTCGCGCGTCGAGTACAAGTTCGAGATCGAGAAGAGCGGCCACCGCGAGTGGATCGAGGATCCGCTCAATCGCGCCCGCGCCCGCGACCCCTTCGGCGCCAACTCGGTGCTGCAGGGCGCGGGCTACGTCGTCCCCGAGTGGACGCGCCCCGACCCCCTCGCCCGGCAAGGCGACCTCGAGCCGTTCCATCTCGAGAGCCGGGCCTTCGGCGGCCGCCGCGGCGGGCATCTGTACCTGCCGGCGCGCTTCCGCCGCAGCCGCCAGTATCCCCTCGTCGTCGTCCACGACGGCGACGACTACATCCACTACGCCGAGATGATGACGGTGCTGAACAACCTGATCCATCGGCTCGAGATCCCCGAGATGCTCGTCGCGTTCATCTCGTCGTCGGATCGCCTGCGCGAGTACGCCGACAACGAGGCCCACGCCCGCTACGTCACCGAAGAGCTCCTGCCCTACATCGGCCGGCACTTCCCGCTCATCGACCAACCCCACGGCCGCGCGCTGGTGGGCGCCAGCTTCGGCGGCGTGGCGTCGTTCTCGACGGCGTGCCGCTACCCCGGCGTCTGGGGACGCCTGCTGCTGCAGTCGGGCAGCTTCGCGTTCACCGACATCGGCAAGCGCAACCGCCGCGGCCCGCTGTTCGACCGCGTCGTCGAGTTCGTAAACGGCTACCGCGCCGAGCCGAAGGCCGTCAGCCAGCGCATCTACGTGTCCTGCGGCGTCTACGAGAGCCTCATCTACGAGAACCGCTCGCTGGTACCGCTGCTCGACGCCACCGGTATGCAGGTGCGCTTCACCGAGGCGCGCGACGGCCACAACTGGCAGAACTGGCGCGACCGCCTGCGCGAGGGCCTGTCGTGGCTGTTCCCCGGTCCGCTGCTCTTTGTCTACGAATGAAAATCACGAAGACCCGGTATCCTATTTATTAGCGAGGTCGCACGATGGCTGAGATTACTCGTTACATAGGTCTATCGTTGGGCGCCGACATCTGCTGGCCCGCCGCCTTCGAGGGCGTGATGAAGCGCCTCGACCTGCGCATCCCGCACGGCGCCGACACGATGAAGTTCGATGTCGAGCGCATCAGCATCGAGCCATTCAACCTGCGGCAGAAGGTCAAATACGACGTCGTTATCGATCGATTGACGCACTGGTATCACGCCAGTCGGGAGTGGATTAAAAAGGGCATCTTGATGGATGACCTTTACGTCTTCAATAATCCATGGAGCGTACAGTCCAACGAGAAGCACACGAGCTACGCGGCGATGATGGCGCTCGGCATGCCCATCCCCGAGACGTGGATGATCCCGCCCAAGGCCTACGACCTGCAGAACCAGCCCGACGTCAAGTTGACGCTGCAGAAGTACGGCAAGCTGTTCGACCTGAAGAACGTCGGCGACCAGGTTGGCTGGCCGTTCTTCCTGAAGCCCTACGACGGCGGCGGCTGGCGCGCCGTCACCCGCGTCGCCGACCCGAAGGCGGCGTGGAAGGCCTACGAGAACTCAGGCCGCATGGTCATGCACGCGCAGCAGTCGGTCGAGGGCTTCGACCGCTTCGTCCGCTGCATCGGGTTCGGCCCGCAGACGCACTGCGTGTCGTACGACCCGTCAGCGCCGTTGCATGACCGCTACACGATGAAGACGAACTTCATGCCGGCGACCGACGTCGAGCACCTGCGCAAGGTGACGCTGACCATCAACGCGTTCTTCGGCTGGGACTTCAACTCGTGCGAGGCGCTGCACCGTGACGGCACGTGGTATCCCATCGACTACGCGAACCCGTGCCCCGACTCGCAGGTGACGTCGCTGCACTACCACTGGCCGTGGCTCGTGAAGAGCTACCTGCGCTGGGCGATCTTCACCGCGGCGACCAAGAAGCCGATGCGCAAGACCCTCGACTGGGAGCCGTTCTACAAGGTCGCGGCGATGGACCTGCCCTACGCCGAGAAGCTCGACCGCTACGCCGCCATCGCCGACGAGCGGCTGCAGACCGCGCAGTTCACCGAGTTCTCCGCTCGTCACCTGTCGCACCTCGACGCCGTCGCCGACGACTACTTCGCCTCCGCCGAGTGCAAGGCGGCGGTGCGCGAGAAGACCGCGGCGCTGTTCCCGGCCCACGAGGTCGAGCGCTTCAGCGAGCTGTTCTTTTCCCGCGTGCAGCAGTACCGCGCCGACAATCCTCCGCAGCGTTGACGTCGTCACCGCGACGACCGGGGAAGCGCCGACGAACCAGCGGGTCGGGGCCGCCACTGCTCGCGAGGCGCCCGGCCCACAAGGACAACCGGGCCCCCCAGAACAAAGAGACCCACCCGCGAGGGTGGGTCTCTTTGTTCGACGACGCGCATCGGCGTCGCCTGCAAATCACCAGCGACCACCGCCGCCGCCGCCACGGCCGCCACGGCCGCCGCCGCCGTAGCCGCCGCCGCCGCCGCCGCCGCCGCCGCCGTAGCCGCCGCCGCCGCCGCCGCCGCGGCCGCCCTCCTTCGGACGAGCGATCGAGACGTTGAGCGTGCGCCCATCGACCATCTGGCCATTCATCGCGCTCACCGCGGCGTCTGCCTCGGCCGGCGAACCCATCTCGACGAAGGCAAAGCCACGCGAACGGCCGGTGTCACGGTCCGTGACGATCGACGCGCGACCGACGGTGCCGAACTCCGAGAAGATGCTGACGAGCTGATCGTCGGTCGTGTTGAAAGAGACATTGCCGACGTACAACTTGTTTTCAGACATTGATCAATCCCACTGCACTGGCCGCCCCGCGCGCGCCAACGGTTGGCGCCGCCAAGCACGGCTTGAACGTTCTGGACGAGATTGGTCGGGCGTCGGCTGCTCATGAGCAGGAGACTGGCGAACAGCGCACACAGAACAATCCGACATTATCCGCGCGACGCTGAAACACAATGAGATTCGGCCGCCGCGCCGTGGTCGGCGGAAAAGACGGATCGTCACCCCATCGTGTCGTCACCAGCCGAGCTTCCACGTCGCGCGATCTCGGCGAGCACCGGCCACCAGAGCGCCGCGCAGGCTGCTGAAGAACGCAAGACGTTCTTCGGCGGCCTGCACGGCTACTGGTCGAGCCTTGGCAGGCAGCGTCCGGCGGCGTCGAACGTCACGCGCGCCTCGTCGCCGCGGCGGACGACGCAGCCGAGGCCGTCGCCGCGCACGTCGCGGCTGCCCGGGATCTCGGTGACCTCCACGGCGCGCAGGCGGCGCTGCAACTCGGACGACAGCGCGTCCGACCCGATCAACCAGTTGTCGCGCCAGCGACGGCCGGCGCGGTCGGTGAGGCTATCGAGGGACAGCCCGCGGGCCACGGCGAGCGCCGGCGTGCCGGTGGGGTACGTGATCACCTCGCGCAGCGCGTTCTTCGGGTCGAACGGCGTCATCGGGTCGTTGCGCTCCGGCGACAGCCGGAACCCGCGAAAGGCGTCGCGGTCGACGTCGGCGGCGGCGAACTGCGTCTTCTGGTCAAACGACGGCGTCAGGTTCACCGCCCGCAGGCCGTTCGTGCCGTCGGCGACGACGGCGTAGCTGCGCACCGGTATGCTGGCGACGACGACGGCGCTCGCCTGATCGAGGGAGGGCTGGCCAGCGACGGCGTGGATCGTCTGCTCCAGCCGCGGGTCGGCGGGGACGGCGACGTCGACGACGTGCAGGCCGTTCTTGCCGCCGGCCACCAGCAGCCGCGAGCCCCACAGCGCCACGCCGCGGGCGTCGGCGCCGGCGGCGGCCAGCGCGCGCCCGACGAGAGCGCCGCTGTCGACGTCGAAGACGGCCACGCCGGCGTTGCCGCAGGCGACGTACAGGAAGCGACCGCGCGCCACCATGTCCACCGCCGGCGCCGGCGTCGCAAACGTGAACAGCTCATCGCCCGGCGCGCCGCTGTCGACGGCGACAGGCGTGCCGGCCTCGGCCAGCGGGTACGCGGTGACGCCGCCGTCGTGGGCCACGAGGGCGAGGTCGCCGAACAGGCGCACGCGCCGTGCCCCCGACTTGCCGTGGGGGACGGCGCCCACGACGTCGAGCCCCGCCGCCGCGCCCTCGACATCGTCGAGGGCGAGCACGAAGGGCTCCTCGTCTTCGTCGCGCGGCCGCAGCTTGTCGCGCGCCTGCGGCGGCGACAGCGCGCCGCGGTAGTCGACGACGAAGAGCTCCTCGGGGCCAAGGGCCACCACCCGCGTCGTCTGCGACAACGACGGGTCGAGGTTGTCGACCGAGACCACCGGCCCGCGCGCGCGCAGCCGCGCCAGCTCGGTGGGCGGCAACCCCTCGTGGTCGCGGCCGAACACGTCGACCACCGACAGGCCGTCGTCGTGGGCGACGACGACGACGTCGGTGACGTCGCCCGAGCCATTTTGGTAGCTGACGCCGCGGGCCAGCACGCTCTCGGCGGCGCCGGCGAAGGGGCTGTCGACGCGGCGGGTGTTCTGCGCCGAGAAGAGGAACCCCGGCCAGACGTTGCGCTCGCCGCGGATCTCGGCCTTCAGGTCGAGCTGCGCGAAGCCGCTCTTCGTCGTCACGATGGCCCAGTCGCCGACGTTCTGGTAGCGGCCGGTGCCCTCGCCCACCGCCTCGGACACGAGGTGGTCGTTTTGTACGCGGGCCTGCTCGTCGACCAGGGTGTGGCAGCGCTGGCAGCCCTTGGTCTCGGCGGTGCGCACGGTGTGCGGGAAGTTCGGGTTGTGCGCCACCGACGACAGGTTGTTCTCGGTGGCGAACATCAGGTTGTCAGCCAGCGTCGTGCCGCCGGCGGCCACCGAGTAGTGCAGCTCCATCAACGACCGGTGCGGCGCGATCTTGTTGCCTTCGACGTCGCCCGAGCGGCCCATGTAGAACGGCGAGCGCGTGTAGCTGAACAGCTGGAACGCGACCTCTTCGATGGCCTCGTCGTTGTACCAGACCTGCTGCACTGGCTTGGCGACGTCCATCTGCATGTGGCACGTCAGGCAGTTGGGCTGCCACGACGAGTGGCAGGCGTAGCACTCGAGGCCGCCAGGCTTGCCGCTCTCGGCGATGTGGGCGTAGGCGCGGGCCTCGGCGTCGCGGCCGGGCTCGGGCCCGCTCTCGGAGGGCTGGAAGTGCGCGTAGCGGCTGGCGTCGTCCTTCGGCGTTGTCAGCTGCGGCACCTCCCACTGCAGGCCCTTCTTCTGGCGGCTGTGCTGGATGACCTTGTCGCCGATGCGCTCGAGCCACCGCTCGCCAAACGGCGTGGTGTAGGCGGTCAGGTTGTTGCCGCCGTTGGGGCCCGTCGTCACGAGCGTCGCCGGCGCCGACGGCGTACCGTGGCAGTCGTCGCACTCGATCTCGATGAAGTCCCAGTTGCGCGCGTACAGGTTGCCGTCGCCGTGGATGTCCTGCACCGAGTGGCAATCGACGCAGCCCAGGCCGCGCTCGTAGTGGATGTCCATCAGGCGTGTCGCGCCGTTGTGGCCGCCGTAGACGATGCGCGTCTGTCGGCCGTCGAAGGACCCGCTGCGCTCGACGCGGTCGGGCAGGTCGAGCACGCCGTCGCTGTTGTCGTCTTCGCCGGGGTCGAGCTCGCCGTTGTTGTTCTTGTCTTCGCTCTTGCCTTCGCCGTCGTTCTCGATCTGACCGCCGGTGACGCGGGCGAGGTTGTCGAAGACGCGCACGCGGGTGCCCGTCGGCGTCGTGAACTCGTACGGCCCGATGGTCATGATCTTCTCGATGGGGTTCGTGAAGTCGCTCTCGACCTCCCACACGCCGGTGAAGGCGTAGTCGATGCGGGTGACGAAGCCGTGGCAGCTGGCGCAGGTCTCGGTCTGCACCGCGCGCGTGATCACGTGCTTCTCGGCGTAGCCGCGCTCGCCGCGGTCGGCGCGCATGCCAAACGGCAGGTCCGTCGACGGCTGGCGTCCGTTGTCGGCGACGGTGCGGTCGCGCTCTTCGCGGTTGTGGCCGTCCTTGGCGTAGGGCGTGTGGCACGCGGTGCAGCCGGTGGGGCGCATGCGGCCGAACGGGTTGTTCTGGCCGACGAGGTCGACGGACGCCGGCGACGGGTTGGGCAGACCGCCGTCATTGGGATTGGTCGTGAAGTCGACCAGTCCGAAGTTGTCGTTGGTGCCGGCGAAGTTCAGCGAGTGGAACGCGCGGAAGGCGCGCAGCGCGGCGTCCACCGGGTTGCTGATCGGCTCGCCGTCGAACGGCCGACGCACGTCGTCGTTCTCGTCGAGCCCGAGCACGCGCTTGACCCGCAGGTCGGCCAGCGACCCCGCCGGCGGGAACGCGCGCCCGGCGTTGTTGGGGAACGGCATCAGGAAGTCCACCGAGCGGTTGTTGGCGTCACCCGGCGAGAAGAACTTCAGCGGCTGGCCGCTGCGCGTCAGCCCTGGCGGTGGCGCGAAGCGATCTTCGTCGGGCGTGTGATCGAAAAACGGCGCCGCCCGCGCCATCTGGTCGTCGTCGTCGGGGTCCTGATTCTGCCGCGCCGCCGACAACAGCGCCTCGCCGTCGAAGCGATTGTCGCCGGCCAGAAACGCCGCGTCGATCTCATCGTAGTTGAACACATAGCCCACGCGTCCCACGCGCTCGTTGCGGGCGTCGAACGCGCGACCCGCCTCGGAGGCGGCGAAGTCAGCGCCGAAGTCGGCGGCGCGCGGGCGCTGGGCGTTGCCGTAGTTGGCGCCGGCCGGGACGCCCGAGTGCACGCTCATGATCGACCGCCGCACGTCGTAGACGACCTCGGCGTGGCACACCATCGCCGCGTTCGCGTTCGTGTTCGAGGCCCCGCAGCCGACGCCAGCGACGCGCAAGTCGCCGGGGTTCAGGAAGCGCAGGTAGTCGAGGTCCTGGTTCGGCTCGCTGTCGTGCTGCGCGCGCGCGGCGATGGCGCCCTCCTCGATCAGGCGCCCGTCGAAGAATTCGCCCTGCTCGTCGACCTGGCCGTCGCGGTCGTCGTCGACGCCGTTGGGCCACCACAGCTCGGGGTTCTTTGGCAGCACGTGGGACTGCCGTAACAGCTCCTTGTCGCGCACGTTCACCACCGCCGGCAGCGGCACGCGGTCGTTGCCGCCGTGGCAGTCGACGCACGCCAGCGCGAAGTACGGGTGCACGTCGCTGATGCCGTCGTGACAGGCGAGGCAGCTGCCGCCGAGGGGCGCCTGACGCTCGACGAGCGACTCGCTGCAGCCCGCACCCGCGGCGGCGACCCACAGCACCGAGACGACGACGCGAAGGACCTGGACGCGCACGACTGCCTCCGTGACCGCACCCCGTCCCGAACAGACGGTGCTCCTGACCATGAAATCAATTTCAGGAGAAGAGGTACATGGATTTTTTCTGGGGTCGCAAGTCCATCGGCGTAGCCGGACGAGTGCAGAGCGATGAACATCAGCCTCGTTGCATGCGTAACCGTCGATCAAGAGCGACGAAGGAGTCCTGCGGGTCGTGGCGACGAAGAAGGCGACGAAGCGCCGGCGGCCGGCGCGGGCGAAGACGGCGCCCGCCGGACCGGGCTGGACGTTCCTGACCAACCACGCCCACGTGCTGTTCTGCCTCGCCGAGCGGCCGCAGGGGGTGCGCGTGCGGGGGTGGCGGAGCGGGGGGGATCACCGAGCGGGCGGTGCAGCGGATCCTCGGTGAGCTCGAGGACGCGGGCTACAGCGAGCGCTCGCGCGTCGGCCGGCGCAGCGTCTACGGCCTCAACGAGGACCTGCCGCTCCGCCCCCCATCGAGGCTCATCGCCGCACCCGCGATCTGCTCGCCCTCGTGTTCGCGCGCCCCTGAGCGACTCGCGGCCGAGCGGCCGCGACAGCGGGGCCGGCGGGCGTCGCTGGCCCTCGTCCGTCGCTGCGCTCGTTGAGCGTCGCCCCGTCTCGGTCGATTCTTCGTGGATTCTGGACGCAGCGCCCCGCGAACCGCTTTGCCGGCGCGGCCAGAGGCCACGCCGACAAGTACAGGAATGGCAATGCGTACGGCGGCCGTCGCCACGGGTGCGGCGAGACGGGGCGGTGCGGTTTCCGAACAGGAACCCATGGCAACGCCGCCCGCGATCCGACTCGCCTCTTCCGCCGCCGCGCACGCCGCCGCTCTGGCCCCGGCCGCCTTCGTCGCGTCGCCCGCGCGCATCCCGCTGACGACCATCGAGCGACGCTTCTGGCTTTTGCACCGCCTGTGCGTCGCGCCGGTGGCCAACATCGGTCGCGCGCTCACGCTGCGCGGTCCCGTCAACGTCGACGCCTGGGTTCGCGCGTTCGCCGCCGTCGCCGCCGCCCCGTCGCTGCGCCGGCGCATCGACGAGGACGACGACGGCCCCTTCGGCCACCTCGGCAGCCCGGCGGCGCTCGCCGTCGCCGCCGCCGCCGCCGCCGCCGCCGCCGTCGTCGCCGTCGTGTCTGCGCCGTACGATCTGGCCCGCGACGCGCCGTTTCGCGGCCGGCTGCTGCGGCTCGCCGCCGACGAGTGGCGGCTCGTGCCCGGCGCCCACCACACCGCGCTGGACGGCTGGCCGGCGTGACCTGGCCTACGTGATCTTCACCTCGGGCAGCACCGGCGTGCCCAGGGGCGTCGTGCTGTCCCACGACGCCGTCGTCGCGCAGCTGCAGTCGCGCACGGCGCTCGGCCTCACGCGTGTCGAGCGCTCGCTGCTGCTGGCGCCGTTCTTCTTCGACGGCAGCGTCGAGACGCTGTGCTGGTCGCTGACGACGGGGGGCACGCTGCGGGTGCTCGACGAGGCCGAGCGGCGCGACCCGGCGCTCATCCGGCGGGGGCTGCGCGAGCGGCGGGTCACGTACACGTCGGCGGTGCCGACGTTGTGGACGCGGCGGACACGGGGGCGCCTGACCGCTGCGTGGGCGCACGCGCATGCGCTGGCGCAAGACCCACGACGCATGCCGCGCGCTGCGCGCCGCACGGGCCGGCGACGACGCACGAAAAAAGGGCCCGTCGGGCCCTTTCTTCTTCGACGCTTGCCGGAGCGAGGGTCAGGCGAGCAGCGCCGGACCCATCATCTGCGCCTGCCGCTGCGCGAAGATGTTGGCGAGGTTCTCTAGGCCGAACTTGCTCAGCGCCTCGGGGCCACCCAGCTTGCCGAGCAGCGTCTGGGCGATGTTCGCCAGCGAGCCGAGGCTGCCGACCTTGTTCAGCAGGCCGCCGACCATGCCGAGGAAGCCGCCGGACTCAGCCATCTTCGGGCCGTGCTCGGCGGCGAAGCCGATGACCTTGTTGGCGATGTTGGCGAACGGGCTGTTGGTCAGCAGGTCAGCGATCTTGGGCGCGAACTTGTCGACCAGGGCGCCGATGCCCTTCTTCAGCAGGCCCCCGATGCCCTCGCCACCGGTCAGGGACTTGATGCCGCCGCTGATTGCCTGACCAATCTTGCCGAAGAAGCTCATCTTGTCCTCCGAATGATGTCTTCGAAGTTTTCGACCGCCCGGTGCCAATGGTGCTTCGGGCGGATCCGGCCGGTGACCGATGCCGTCGGCCCCCCGGCCGGCGGCGCGCCCCGATGACGGCGGGCCGTCGTGTGGCCCGCGCTGCCGCGTGAGCGGAGCGGGCTCCCGCCCGGCCGGCCGTGGTCGGCTACCGGCGCGGGGGCTCGCCCGGCAGCGGCGGGGCCTCGGCCGGACCCCGTCGGGCGGCGCTGCCGGCGGCGGTCATCGACTTCTTCTCGGCGCTGTCGTTGCCGGCGAAGCGCGTGCGGGCGTGCTCGTCGCCCACCGGGATCGCGCCCGACAACATTCCGTCGACGAAGGCCATCGCGTCGTCGACCGACGGAATGCCCGCGGCCTTCTCCTCGGCGGGCGACAGCACCGTCACCTGCACGTCGGCCTTGGGGTTCTTCGCGTAGTGCAGCACCCGCTTGGCGTACTCGGTGGGGTCCATCCCCAGCGAGTTCGCGATCTGGGTGGTCGCCGATTCGGCAAGGATCTTCGCCAGCAACGCTTCGTCGGTCGGCATGCCGCGTATGTTGCCCGCCGGACAGCGGGCACCGCAACCCGCCCCGGCCCGCTCGACCCCCCTCCGCGTCCGACCCTGAAGACATTTGCGGGGCATCCTCCCGCGCCCTCGTCGTCAGGAGAGGCCGCCGGCCACTCGCCGAGCCGATCTTCCGTCGGCCTTTCAGCCGGTGCTCTCGGCGCGCAGCGCGAGCAGCGCGGCGGCGGCCTCGAGGAGCGTCAGCGCCTCGGCGTCGAAGCGACCGATGCGCTTGACGAGCAACGCCAGTGCACGCGTCTGCCCGCGCTCGATGACGGGGGCGAGCAGCACGCTCCACCGGTCGTCGAGGTTGACGCGCACCGACGTCAACAGGCTCAGCTGGCCGGGCAGGGCGCGCTCCATCGCCGGCAGCGTCCCCGACAACAGCTGCGCCTCGTGCGCCGACGACGCCTCGAAGACCGGGCGGCCGTCGTGCATCCGCACGAGCAGGTGGTGGTCGGCCTTCAGCACCTCAGCGACGATGCCGACGACGTCGCGCCGCAGCAGCTCGGGTTGGTGCACGCGCGCTGCGAACAGCGCCGCCAGCCGGCACAAGAGCGCCTGGCGTTCGGGCGTGGGCGAGCCCTGCGAAAGCGTCGACACCTGCGCCTGGCGCGCCGGCGGTCGGGCGATCTCGGCCTCGCCGAACGCGCCGCGCACCGGGCTCTGGACCACGCGACCGTCGGCGGCGGGCGGCACCGTCGTCGCCCCGGCCAGCTCGAGGCGCAGCACGGTGTCGCCGACAGTGACGCGGTCGCCGTGCACCAGCAGCCGCGACGACGCCTCGAGGCCGTTGACGCGCAGGCCGTTGCGGCTGCCCTGATCGAGGATCTCGACGGCCTCGCCCTCGCGGCGCACGACCGCGTGGCGGCGCGACACGCGGGCGTCATCGAGGGCGATGCCCTCGCCGACGACGCGGCCGATCACGGTGTCGCCCTCGACGAGCTCGAAGCGCTGGCCCTGCTGCCGGCCCTCCTCGACGATCAACGCCGGCGCCGACGACTGCAGGTGCCGCAGCCGGGGCAGGAGCGCCGCCCCCACCTGCAACAGCGTCGCCCACGTCGGAAAACGCTTCTCCGGCTCGCGCGCCACCATGCGGGCGAGGAACGCCTCGAGGTCCGCCGGCGTCTGCGGCGCCAGCGCGCGCAGCGACGGAAACGTCTCGTGCAGGTGACACGCCAGCAGCGCGTCGCCCGACGCGGTGCCGTAGGGCGGCCGCCCCGCCAGCAGCTCGAACAGCGTGCAGCCCAGGGCGTACTGGTCGGCGCGGTGGTCCGCCGCCTGACCGGCCACGATCTCGGGCGCCACGTAGCCGGGGTGACACTGAAGCACCCGCCCTTGCGCCGTCCGCACCGGCGGCGACAGGCCAAACCCCGTCACCTTGATCTCGCCCCGCGCGCGCAGCAGGTGGCGCGGGCGGACGTCGCCGTGCAGCACCCCCCGTCGCTGGGCGGCCTCCAGCCCCGCCGCCGCGTCGAGCACCACGCGCAGCCCGGCCTGGGGTACGAACGAGCGCTCGCGCTTCAGCGCCGTCTCGAGGTCTTCGCCGTCGATGAAGTCGAAGATCACGTAGGGCGTCGGGCCGTCCTTGCCGGCGCGTAGCACCGGCACGACGTGCGGCGACGTCAGGCCCGCGAGGGCCCCGCCGAAGGCGAGGAAGCGCTCGACCTGCGCGGGGTCGTCGTCGAACGGCGGCTTCATCAGCTTGACGACGACGGTCTTGCCGAGGCTCTGGTCGGTCGCCCGGTACAGCCGGCCGTCGGCGGGGATGCGCGCTTCGATCCGACACGCCGCGATCGACCGCGGGTCTGGGCGGCTCGCGCCCGCCAGCGTCTGTAACTCCTTCTCGCGCGGATCGCTCATCGTCCGCGACTGTAACAGGCGGCTCGTCGTCGTCGAGAAAACCGCCGCGGTGGCCCGATCATGCCGAGCGCATGCCCTCGAACGTCAGGCGCCCCTCGACGACCTTCAGGTCGCGCAGCGCCAGCAGGTCGGCGTTCTTCACCGCGCCCTCCTGCAGCGACAGCGAACCGGCGACGCGCGTGACGCCGTCGAGTTTCGCCAGCCCGGCGCGGCTCTCGATGGTCAGCGGTCCCTCGTGCACCCGGCCGTCGGCGCCGGCGACCACGCGCGGCGCCTCGGCGGTCTTCACCCGCCTGCGGCCCTCGACGCCCAGCGCCTGCAGGCGCGCCATCACCTGGCTCTTGCCCGCGCCCTCCACCGGCGCCGACACCGCCGGCGTCGTCCCCGCGGCGCGGTCGAACGTCGACGACTCCGTGAGCGCCCCGGCGACCCTGCCCGGCGTCTCGGCCGTCTTCGTCTCGGCCGTCTTCGTCTCGGCCGTCTTCGTCTCGGCCGTCTTCGTCTCGGCCGGCTCATCGACGACGGCCCGCTGCGGCAACTGCAGCACGCGGCCCAGCGATGGGTCTATCGGGCCTCGGGGTCCAAGGGGCGTCGTCACGGCGAAGTGCTCGACGGAGTCTATCGGCCGGCCGCATCTTTTGGCGGTCAGGGGTGCGGCACCTGCAGATCGCGCGCGACCACCGCGTCCCCGTGCGGGGCTCTGGCCGTCACGGCGCCACGATCCAGACCCTGCCCGGCAGCGCGGCGACGAAGCGGTCGTCGGCCCGGGCGTCGAGCGCCGCCCCGACGACCAGGAGGCCCGCGCCCCCCGTCGCTTGCACGCCGCGACCGACCAGCGTCGTCGTCGTCCACCCCGTGGGCGGCGCCGCCCAGGCCGCCGCCAGCGCCGCCTGCCCCGCCGCCGCCGCGGCGTCCTTGTCGCGCGCGCGCGCGGCCCGCACCGAGTCGAACGGCCGCCCCCGCACCGCGGTGGCCTGCGTCGTCGACGACCACGCCAGCGTCGCCTGCGCCGCCCACGCCTCGTGCAGGCCGGCGTCGCCGCGGGGCGCGCCGCTGCCGAGCCGCGCGACGGCGGCGATGCCGTCGTCCTCGTCGCGGGGCTGCAACTCCAGCCGTTCGCCGTGCACCCCCGCCCGCGCAAACGCTGGCCCCCAGCCGGTGAACACGAGCCGGGCCCCCGGATCCCGCACGCGCCGCTCGACCGCCCGTACCGCGTCGTCGTCGTCGCCGCCGCCCGCCGCGGCCACGGCGCGGCGCAGGTCGTCGCGGGCGCGCGCGACGTCGGCCGCGGCCGCGGCGCCGCCGACGCTTTCGTCGCCGTCGGCCAGGCAGCGCAGCGCCAGCGCGAAGACGACGACGGCGTCGCTGTCGCCGCGGTGCGCCGCGGGCGCCACCCGCGCGTCGTGCAGCGCGGCGTTTCTCAGCGTGGGCAGCGCCAGATCGCAGCGGCCGCGCTCGACATCGAGGGCAGCCAGCGTCACGAGCGACAGCACGCGCTCGTAGGCGCGTCCGCGCCAGGGCTTGTTCGCGTCGCCCACGAGCGCCTGCCGCAGCACGTCGTCGCCCACGCGCAGGTCGTCGAACGAGCGCGCCGCCCGCGCGAGCCGCCGGCGCGCCGCGGCGTGGGTGCGGTCGTCATCGCGAACAAGCAGCGCAAAGGCGTCGTCGATGTCGGCGAGCACGGCGGCGCCGGTCGCGTCGTCGCCCGTCCCGCGCGCCGGCGCCTTCGCCTTCGCCTTCGCCTTCGTCGTCTTCGCGGTCGTCGTCGTCGCCGCCGCCGCCGGGGGCGCGCCCAGCGCGCCCCCGGCGGCGACGAGCAGGATGAGGGCGACGCGCGCCGCGACGGGCATGGGCGCGCCTCAGCCGCGCCGCGGGCGCAGGTGTAGGACGAGGGTGTCGTCGAGCGCCGCGCCGGTGAAGGCGGCGAGCACGTCCTGACCGCGCGGGGCGAGGACGACGTCGTAGGGGATGGTGCGGTCGACGCGCCGAGCGTCGTCGTCCATGGCCTCGAAGGTCACCTGCACCGCCACCGGCTCCTCGGTGCGGTTCTCGAGGGTGACGTCGACGGCGCCGTCGGGGCTGCGCTGCACGTGCACGACGCGCACCTCGCTGCACAGCTCGCCGGTGCCGCAGCGGACCTCGACGGAGCCGCCGCCGAGGGTGGTGATGCGCTCGACGACGCGGGGCTGAACGAGCTCTTCGGCCGACAGGCGCGCGTCCTTGAGCGCGGCGCAGCCCGCGCCGCCGACGCCGGCGACGACGACGAGCAAGACGAGCAAGACGAGCAAGGCGGGGCGAAGCGTGCGGGGCATGGCGTGCCTCATTGGTAGTGGACGTCGACATCGGAGGCGCGCTTGGTCTCGTACATGCCCGACCACAGCACGGTGCCGTCGTCGGGGTCTTCGAGGCTGAACCAGTACTCGACGTAGTCGCTGGTGGTCTGGCCGTTGTCCTTGGTCAGCGAGCGCAGCTCGGTGCGCAGCACGGCGGTGGCGCGGCGCGACGGGTCGCCGTCGCGCACGGCGACGAGGGCGTAGCGGCCGCGGCCGTGGCGCTGCAGGTCGTGGACGAGGTGGTTCTGCACCAGCGCCGGGTCGATGCGGAAGCGCGTGCGGTTGACGACGGGGACGACGGCGACGCGGGCGCGGTCCCCGGCGTCGTGCTTCAGGTCGGCGGCCAGCGCGCGGGCGATGCGGTCGGCGGCGCCGCGGACGTCGCCGGACTCGATGCCGGTGCCGCCGAGGTCGTCGTCGACGTCGGGGTCGAGGGCGACGGTGCGCCCCTGCGCCGCCCGCGTGGTGCAGCCCGCGCCCAGCAGACCGCTGCCCCACGCGAGCCCGAGCGCGAGCCCCCAGGCGGCGCCCCAGACGCCGGGCACCGCGCGCCCGGCTGATCGTGACGGCGACCGCGCCAACGACGACGGCGTTGACGAAGGCGATGACCGCCCCGACGACGACGGCGAGGACCGCGACGGTGACAGGGAGCAGACGAAGGGAGCGCGAGGCATCAGGGGACCTCCGGCCGGAACCGACGTGCGGGGCAGGGACGGTGGCGACGGCGCCGCTATTCGCGCGCCAGATCCCCTTGGTCTCCGCTCTGCTGTGACCGGGCCCACGCCGGCGGTCCCCGCTTTTCTCGGCGGCGCGCATCATCGACACCGTCGGCATGGAGCTCCTCGGCCAGGCCCTCGACATCTTCCGGCACCTGAACGACCACCTGAAGGACCTGGTGCTGACCCACGGCGCGTGGGTCTACGCGCTCTTGTTCGTCGTCGTGTTCTGCGAGACGGGACTTGTGGTGACGCCGTTTCTGCCCGGCGACTCGCTGCTGTTCGCCGCCGGCGCGCTGGCGGCGACGAAGGCCGCTGACGGCTCGACGACGTTGCTGTCGCTGTCGGTGTTGATCCCGAGCCTGATCGTGGCGGCGGTGATCGGCGACGCCGTCAACTTCGCGCTGGGTCGTCGCTTCGGCGCCGCGCTGCTGGCCCGCGAGCACCTGCCGCTCATCAAGCGCGTCCACCTCGAGCAGACGCAGGCGTTCTACGCCAAGCACGGCAGCAAGACGATCGTCCTTGCGCGCTTCGTGCCCATCGTGCGGACGTTCGCGCCGTTCGTCGGCGGCATCGGCGACATGCCCTACGCGCGGTTCGCGCTCTACAACGTCGTCGGCGCCGTCGCCTGGGTCGTCGTCTGCGCCGTCGCTGGCTTCTGGTTCGGCGAGTTCCCGATCGTGCAGACGAACTTCGAGCTCGTCGTGCTCGCCATCATCGGCCTCAGCGTGCTGCCGATACTCTTCGAGCTCGTGAAGGCCCGGCGCGCCGCCCGCGCGCCTTCGTGAGCGTCGTCGACGTCACCAGAGCCTCCATGGTTGCGCGCCTCCTCACGATCCTGTTCTCCCACCACTGCGAGAAGGCCCGGTGGGGCCTCGATCGCCGTGGCGTCGCCTACGTTGAGGAGGCCCACCTGCCGATCCTGCACGTGCGCGCGACCCGGTCAGCCGGCGGCCGCAGCACCCCGCTGCTCATCGTTGACGACGGTCCGCCCCTCACCGACTCGACGGACGTCCTCCACCACGCCGATGCCGCCAACACGCGGGGCGAGCCGCTCTTCCCTGACGACGACGCGCGCGCTCGAGGATCACTTCGAGGCGGCGCTCGGTCCGCACACGCGGCGCCTCGGCTACTTCTTCTTGCTCGACGACAAGCCGGCGCTGCAGCGGCTGCTCGCGACGGCGCCGGTGCCGACGTTCGCGCGGCGCCTCGCCGGCGCGACGCTGCTGCTGGTGAAGCTCATGCTTTCGCGCGGACTCAAGGTCTGGCCTGCCGGGACCGCTCCCTCGTGCGGCCGCATCGAGGCGGTCTTCGCTAGCGTCGAGCAGCGGATCGCCGATGGCCGCCCCTTTCGCGGGGGGCGCGCGCTTCACCGCCGCCGACCTCGCCTTCGCCTCGTTGGCGGCGCCCCTCGTCATGCCGTTGCGGTGCGAGCGTCGGCTCCTCCCGCTGTCGGTGATGGGCCCCGCCTTCCGCGCCGAGGTGGGGGGCTGGCGCCGGACCAGGGCGGGCGCCCTTGCGCTGGCCCTGTTCGAGCGCGAGCGGGGCTCAGGCGCGTCGACCAGACCAGGCCGCCGCGCTGCGCTCGCCACGCGACGACGGCCGCCGGCACGACACCCCGCGTGATCAGGAGCGCACGAGCACGTCCAGCGTCGTCTCGCGGTTGCGACACGCGGCGCGCATGCCGGCGCGCACCAGCGCCGGGGAGACGGCGCACTCGCGCAGGAGCATCGCGTTGGCGAAGGCCTCGGCGCGCACGACCTGAAAGCCGAGGCGCGACGTCGTGCCCGCGCCGGCGACGCCGTCGAGGACGTCGCCGAGGAACCAGCCCTTGACGAAGCGCTCGGCGGCGACGCCGTGGCGGGCGAGGGCCGCGACGAGGTCGGGGGTGGTCGCCGCCAGCGAGCGGCCGAAGGTGGCGAAGTCGGGGGCGTAGGCGCGGCCGGCGCCGGTGGCGAAGACGGCCTCGGCGAGGTCGACGGACAGGTGGGCGTTGATCGCCGACGCGGCGGCGCGCAGCGACGGCTTCGGGCCGGCGGCGAGGGCGAAGTGGCGCTGCCAGTGCGAGGCCACCGGGGCGCCGTCGAGGTGATCGGCGAAGGCCTGCAGGTAGCGGCGGCCGAAGTCGACGATCAAGGCCCGGCTGCGCTCGACGTCGTCGACGCCGCGGTCGGCGACGAGCCTCACCGACGCCTTCGTGATGGCCGCGTACACCGCCGGAAACACCACGCGGCCGTCGCCGACCAGCGACGCCTCGAGCCGCTTCAGCCGCGACAACAGCTCCTCGGGTGTCCGCACCGACGACGGCTCCACCAACCCGCGCAGCGCGGCCTTGTTCACCGCCGGAGACGCCGTCGCCCTCGACGACCGCGCGGCCGTCGTCCTGACTGACAAACCTGTACCCGAGTTACCGATCGTGGCGGTCATCGTAGTCTCCTGCGCGCGCCACCGACGCCGCCGCTCCGCAAGTGTCGGCACGCCGCCGCGACAGATGCGCACATGGGCCCACAGGTCGGCCGTTCGACCGAGGGGCCCGGGGCAGATCTGGACAGACCGCGTCCGCCGTTGGCCCTTCCGGGGCCCTTCCGGGGCCCTTCCGGGGCCCTTCCGGGGCCCTTCCGGGGCTCTTCAGCGCGGCGAGACGATGAGTGTGTGCTCGTCGGCGTCGCCGTCTTCGCCGCAGACGACGGCGAACAGCGAGTCGCGCACGGCGGTGACGTCGACGGCGGCGGCGTCGCAGGTGGCGGCGGCGCCGTCCGGGAAACCGCGGGTCGGCAGGCGCACCGCGTGGGTGCCGCCGCCGGTGAAGGTCACGCGCAGCGTGTCGTCGTCGAGCACGGCGGTGGACAAGACGGTGCCGGCGATAGCCTCGGCGGTGGGGCGGGCGATGACGTCGACGAGGGGCTCGCGCAGCGCGCGGCCGGCGTCGAACAGGCCCCACTCGCCCTGCGAGATCTCTTCGTAGACCCAGAGGAAGCGGCTGGCGCGCACGCGGTCCATCTCGTGCTGCATGCGGTCGATCCAGTCGAGGCCGTGGTCGAACTGGGGCGCGTTGCCGAACTCGGTGACGACAAGGGGGGCGTCGTGCTCGTCGGCCTCGACGCGGGCGTTGTCGCAGGTGAGGACGAGGCGCGCGGGGTCGCGGCTCTCCCACAGGTCGCGGCGGCCTGAGAAGACCTCGGGGTACAAGTGGGGGGCGTAGGCGTCGTTGTTCTGCTTCAGCCCGCCATCGGTGCGGGTGGTGTCCTGCAGGTTGCGGATGGCGTTGGGCTCCCAGACGACGACGCGCGTGGGGTCGATGTCGTGGATGGTGGCGATGGCGCGCTGGGAGAAGCCGAGGATCGGCAGGTCGTCGCCGACGGGCTCGTTGAAGACCTCGAGCCCCATGACGTAGGGCTTGTCCTGCAGGTGCGTGGTGAGCCGCGCGAGCAGGTCGAGGAACGCGTCCTGCACACCGGCGCCGCCCGAAAAGAACGTGTAGAACGCGTCGAGCACGGGCTTGGACAGGCGCCGCTCCTCGAGGTTCGTCAGCGGGCCGCCGAGGAGCGCGGGGGGCGGCGGCTGGATGGCCCACAGCGGCGCGCCGTCCTCCCCGATCTCCTTGCTGTAGGCGTCCTGGTGCAGGTCGACGAGGCACCACACTGCGAGCTCGGCGCACAGGTCGAGCACGCCGTCGACCCGGGCCAGATAGGCGGCGTCGATGCTGCCGGACTCGTCGGGCTCGAGGCCGCTCCAGTTGATGGGCAGACGCAGCGCGTTGATGCCGAGCTCGTCGCGCAGGAAGATCAGGTCGTCCTTCGTGAAGGGCGGGATCTGCTGCAGCGGCAGGCGGCCGTCGTCGAAGGTGACGTCGAAGATCCCCTCGACGCGGGCGTTGATGCCGTGCAGCGTGACCTCGCGCCCCTGCTCGTCGAGCAGCCGCGCGCCCTCGGCGCGCAGCGAGGGAGGCGGGGGCTCGGGCGCGCAGGCCACGGCGAGGCTCGCCGACAGCGCGGCGGCGAGCGCCGTCAGCGAGGAGCCCGGGGCGCGAGCGAATGGTGAACGACGACGCGGGACCATGGGTCCTCCGGGCGCCAAGCCTAGCCGGCGCCTGACGACGGCGCTGCCGTCCTTTCAGTCCTTGCGGTCGAAGCGGTAGGCGCCGGCGGTGGCGCCCCACACCTGCGCGTCGGCGGCGTCGTAGCCGCGGTCCCACGACTCGATGCTGGCGTCGGTCAGCGCGACCTCGCTGGTGGCGTAGGTGGCGCCCTGGTAGTCGTTCAGGCACGCCCTGCCGTCGGTGCTGCCGGTGAAGCCGTCGTCGGTGGCGGTCAGGATCACGGCGCAGCCGGGCAGCACGGCGACGTCCTCGACCACCGGCATGATGCCCGCCTGATCCGTGGCGCCCAGGTCGCAGAAGCCGACGAAGCGCTCGGGCTGCACGAGCTCGTACACCGTCGAGACCACCGCGCCGTCGTCGCGCTGGGCGATGGCGTAGACGCGCTGGCGATAGGGCTGGTCCGCCGCCGACAGCATCGCCTGCTCGACGTACAGTACGTGCTCGCCCAGCGCCGGCGTGTCGACGGCGCAGGCGCGCAGCTGCACGGGGAAGTAGCGGCTGTCGCGGGCGGCCTGCGCGCTCGAGTCGAACCGTCCGGTCAACAGCGCCGTCGCCTGCGCCGCCGCCAACACCGTCGGGGCGGAGGACGGCGTCCCGTCCTTCGCCGTCGACGGCGGGGGCGACGTCATACACCCCCCAAGCCCCCCGACCACCCCGACCACCCCGACCACCCCACGCAGCGCGCCCGCGACCCGGCGCGGCCCGCCACCCGACAAGACCACCGACCGACCACCGAAGACGTTGCGCTGCATGGCTGCCCCTTGAAGTACTAAGTTGCACGTATCACTTACGAAAATGTGACGACCGTCAACCCCGGTCCGGTGATGTCCGATGATGGGTGGATGCGATCCGGGGGACGGCGATCGCCTCAACGACGAAACTGCGTCTACCTGCCTGCAGGTCCTTCGCGAGGTTCGCCAGTGTTCCGCCGTACGTCTGCTTCGCCATCGCCGCGGTTGGTCCTGTGGAGCGCGGCCCTTGCGTCCACGCTGCGGACCGGTCTCGCGGCTGGTCTGGGGATCGGGCTCGGGTCGGGCTGCGCCGCCGAGCTCGACGTCGACGCTGACCCCGTTGCCGCGGCGATGGGCGACGCCGAGGGCGACAGCGCCGGCGTCGTCGCCGCGGCCACCACGCGCCAGACGGTGCGCGTGCAGGGCCCGCGCGGGGCGGTGGCCGGGGCGCGCGTCGCCTCGCGCGACGCCCAGGGCGTTCCCGTCGACGTCGGCTTCACCGACCGCACCGGTGTCGCCCACGTCCGCGTCGTCGCCGGCGGCTTCGTCATCGCCGCCGCACCGGCCTTCGCCGCCGGGGCCCGGGTGGGCGCTGGCGACGTGCGTCTGGTGCCGCTCGACGCGCCCGAGCGCGCGGTGGCGCGGCTGAAAAACGGCCGCGTCGTCGTCGAGGTCGTCCGCGCCGGCAGCGGCGACGAGGTTGCCGCGCCGCGGGCGGCAGGGCTCGCGCGGGCGCCGTCGGGGACGGCGCTGCCGGCGGCGCGGTTCACCGACCTTGGCGGGCACCCGGCGGCGGCGCATGTCGCGGCGCTGGCGTCGCGCGGCGTCGTCGCCGGCGACCCGGGCGGCCGCTTCCGCCCCGACGACGCGCTGACCCGCGCCGAGCTGGTCACGCTGGTGCTGCGCGCCGCGGGCATCCCCGACGGCGGCTCGACGGCCTCGGGCTTCGTCGACGTCGAGGCGGGC
>VGSZ01000037.1 GCA_016874845.1 Deltaproteobacteria bacterium | reverse complement strand
GACGACGCCGTGGTCGTCGCCGCCGGCGAACGCACGGCGGGCGCGGTCGACGAGGCCCTGGCCGCGGGCGTGGCGCACCAGCTGCCCGCTCAGGCGGCTGACCGCGCGGCGGCCGCTCACCGGGTGGCGCTCGATCAGGCTCGCCAGCTCGGCGGCAAACGTGGCGGCATCGCGCACGCGCTTGTCGGCGTCGAGTACAAGGCAGCGACGCAGGAAGGCCCGCCACGCGGCGATCCCGGCGTCGTCCAGCGGCACCAGCGTCGGGTCGAGGAAGACGTCGGGGGCGGCGATCATGCGCTCGCGGATGCGCTGGCCGTTGCCCACCGGGACGACGAAGGACCGCTCGTCGCCAAACACCGCGGCCTCGAGGATGCGCACGACCAGCTGCGACAGCGCGAAGACGTCGGTGGCCGGCGTGCACGGCCGGGCGATGATCTGCTCCGGCGCGTTCCACCCCTTGGTGCCCGCGGCGCTCAGCGCGCCCGCCCGGATGTCCAGCGAGTCGTGGGCGACGGCGCCGTCGGCGGTGACGAAGACGTTGGCCGGCTTCACGTCGCCGTGGACGAAGCCGCTCTCGTGCAGCGGTTGCAGCGAGCGCGCCACCTCGACGACGACCTGCAGCAGGTCGTTGCGCGTCACCGACCAGCCGACGGTGTCGGCGCGGCGCACGGCGCGGCGGTAGGCCTCGGTGTCGCCGAGCGGCCCCGAGAACGTCTCGCCCTGCACCTCGCCGTCGACGCGGCGGTAGCCGTGGAAGCGCGTCGACGAGAGCCGCCGCAGGTCCTCGGCGACGAACGGCCGCCCCTCGGTGAGGTCGAGGCTCCGGTTTGGCCCCTGGCGCACGATGGCCGTCGGCGAGTCGTCGAGCGGCACGCACAGGTGCTGCCGCGTGTCGAGCTCGCGCTTCAGCTGCTGCAGCTCGGCGGCGTTCATCAAGACGCCGCACGACGTCTTGGCCGCGATGTGGTCGTCGCGCTGCCACGCCGGCGTGTCCTCGGGCAACAGCAGCGGGCTCGTGGGCCCGAGCAGGCGGGCCAGCAGCGTGTCGCCGATCAGGTTCGGGATCGACGCCATCGTCACGTAGTGCGGCGCGTCGACGAACGGCCCGCGCGCCGCGATGCCGAGGCCCCGGCGCTCGCTCTGCACCTGTCGGTTCAGGCTGGTCAGGTGCGCCCGCGCCTCCTTCGACAGCGCGTCGACGTCGGGGGCGTGCAGCGCCCGCAGCACCGGCTCGACGATGGAGGCGGCGCGCGCGACCTTCAGCACCAGCGGCAGCCCGTCGGGCGCGGTGCCCACCGGGATGCACGCGTCGGCGTGGTTCAGCAGCTGCGCGCGGTCGTGCACCTGCAGCGTCTCGTCGTTGCGGATCGAGTGCCAGGAGATCGTGATCTCGGTCTTGCTCATCGTCGTCGCCTCCGCCGCTGGCAAAGGCAGGCGCCGTGCCACCCGGCAGCGCGGCGCCCCTCGGCGCCCGGACGCCGTCATGACCGGCGCGCGCCGGCCCGGGTGCCGGTCGCGCCCCGTCGCCGACCGTCAAAATGACGTTCAACCTGACGGGCTGAAGACGGCCCGCTGACGCGCTCCTCGTGGTCACGCGCCGCGCGCCCACCAGCGCTACGCTGCCGCCCATGTCCCGCGACGCCCCGACCCGCCGCCGCCGGCCCGGCGCCGACGACGCCCCCGCCGAGCCCGCCACACGGAGCGCGCCCACCGCGCTGGCCCTGCACCGCCGCGGACGACCGACGGGGCGCGCCGTGGTCGACCCGACGACGTCATGGACGCTGGGGCGCGGCGCCGGCGTCGACCTGTGCTTCGACGACGACGGTGTGTCGCGCCTGCACGCGCACCTGAAGCACGAGGACGGTCGCTTCGTGCTCGTCGACGCCCGCTCGGCCAACGGCACCTTCGTCGTCGAGGGCGACGACCGCGACGACGACGACGTCGCGAGCGAGGCCGGCCGGCGGGCGCTGTTCGCCCGCGCGCGCCTCGTCGTGCCCGGGCAGCCGCTGGCGCTCGCCGCCGGCGACGTCGTGTTCTTCGGTGATGCCCACGCCGCCCTGGAGGCCGTCGACGGCGAGGGACCGACCGGCGGCGTGGTCGATGATCGCGTGGTCGACGATGGCGTGGCCCGCAGCGCGGCGGGCCAGCGCTTCGCGCGCGACCTGCAGCGCGCCGCACGGGCGAAGGGGTCGGTGCTGCTGCTCGGCCCGTCGGGCAGCGGCAAGACCTGGGCCGCACGCGCGATCCACGACGGCAGCGGGCGTCGCGGGCGCTTCGTCGCGCTGAACGCCGCCGCCCTGCCCCGCGACCCGGTGCCGCTGCGCAGCGTGCTGCTCGGCCACAAGAAGGGCGCCTTCACCGGCGCGACCCACGACGTCGACGGCGCGTGGACGGCGGCCGACGGCGGCACGCTGTTCCTCGACGAGGCCGACTCGCTGCACCCCGAGGGGCAGGCGTTCCTGCTGACGCTGCTCGAGCAGTCGGGCGATCTGGGCGCGCTCGGCGCGGTGGCGGGCGCGCGACCCGTCGTCCGCGACGTCCGCGTGATCGCCGCGTCGAAGACGTCGCTGCAGCAGGCCCAGCTGCGCGCCGACCTCGCGTGGCGCCTCGTCGATGGCGTGATCGTCGAGGTGCCTGGCCTCGCCGACCGCCGCGAGGACATCCCGTCGCTGGTGCAGGGCCTGCTCGCCGACCTGCGCCGCGAAGACGGCGCCGCCGCCGCGTTCGACGACGACGCCATCGCCGCCGCCGCCGCCGCCGACTGGCCCGGGCAGGTGCGCCAGCTGCGCGGCCTCGTGCGCCTGCTGGCCCGCGAGGCGCTGGCCGAAGGCCGCGCCACCGTCACCGTCGACGACGTGCGCACGCGCATCGCGGCGCTGGCGCGGGCCCTCGGCCCGACTGCGACGACGACTGCGACGACGACTGCGACGACGACTGCGACGACGACTGCGACGACAACCGCGACGACGACTGCGACGACGACGACGGCGACAGCGACGCACTCGCCCGCGCCCGCGCCCGCGCCCGCGAAGACGACGGAGTCCCCCGCGCCGCGCAAGAAGGCCCGCGCGCTGACCGCCGACGACGTGCGCGCGGCGCTGCAGGCCGAGGGCGGCAACATCCAGCGGGCGGCCGAGCGGCTCGACGTCGCGCGCAACACGCTGATCGCCAAGATGGACGCCTTCGGCGTCCCGCGCCCGGGCCGGCTCGACCCGTAGGGGCCCGTCGAGGGACGACGAGCGGCGACGACGAACGGCGAAGGCGACCGGTGACGACGACCGGCCAAGGCGTCGGCGCCGCGCGTCCCTCAGCCGGAGCGGGCGCAGCGAAAGCCGATGTCGGCGCAGGCCGCGTCCTCCCAGCTGCGGTTGTCGAGGCTCGGCGGCACCGAGCGGTCGCGCCACGCGCCGCCGCGCACGACGGCGCCGCGGGTCTGGTACGGCGCGCTGACCCACTCCCACACCGACAGCAGGTCGCTGACGCCGTGCACGCTGTCCCCGGCGGGCGTGTACAGGCCGATGGGTCCGGGGCGCCGACGCTCGAGGGGCTCGGTCCACAGCGGGTCGCTCGAGCCCGTCTGCCACCCGTCGCCCCACGGATAGGTCCAGCCGTCGGGTCCGGCGGCGGCCCACACCCACTCGGCCTCGGTGGGCAGCCGCCGCCCAGCCCACTTCGCGTACGCCGCCGCGTCGTCGAAGCGGACCATCGTCACCGGGCAGGCGACGTCGGCCCGCGCCGGCCGGCCGCCGCGCCACGACGGTAGCGGCTCGGCACCGCCGGCCTGCACGAACGCGTACCAGTCGCCGTGGGTCACCGGGTGCTTGTCGAGGGCGAAGGGCCGCAGCCGCACCTCGTGCAGCCGCTGGTCGACGACGAGGCGCACGAGGCCGCCGGGCACGTCGACCATGGGGCGCGCCACCGCCTCGGGCGGCGGGCCCGCCGTCGCCTGCAGCCGTCGTCGCGTCGACGAGGGCGTGGGCCTGGGCGTGGGCGCCGCGGAGGCGAACACGTCGTCGACGAGCGCGGTGACGCCGCCCTTGCCCGACACGGCGCCCGCACCGACGCCGGCCCGCTCGGCGACGGCGCCCGCGGCCGTCGTCGACGACGGCAGCAGCGCGGCAAGCGCGGCCGCCGGTCGCGGCGGGCGCTGCGCCGGGTCGGGCGACAGCAGGGCCAGCACCAGCTCGACGAGGGCGGGCGGCGCGTCGGGCGCGGCGGTGACGAGGCGCTGGCGGGCGAGCGCGAGGCGGTCGGCGCGGGGGTCGACGGCGGCGAAGGGGTGCTGCGCGGCGAGCAGCTCGAACAGCACGAGCCCGAGCGCGTAGTGGTCCATCTGCGGGCTCACCGCGCCCGTCCACGCGTACTCGGGGGCGATGTAGCCCGGCGTGCCCATCACCGCCGACGACGACGCCGTCACCGGCGTGTCGCCGCTGAAGTCGGCGAGGCGCGCCAGCCCGAAGTCGATCAGCTTCACGCGCGTCGCCGTCGCCGCCGACAGCATCACGTTGCTCGGCTTCAGGTCACGGTGCAGCACGCCAGCGTCGTGGGCCGCCTGCAGGGCGGCGGCGACCTGCGCGCCCGTGTCCACGGCCTCGGTCCACGGCAGGCGACCGCGGCGCAGCCGGCTCTCGAGGCTCTCGCCGCGCACCAGCTCGAGCACGAGGAACAGCGTGCCGTCGTCGGCTCGGCCAAAGTCGAACACCGTGACGATCGCCGGGTGCGACAGGCGCGCCAGCAGTCGCGCCTCGCGCTCGAAGCGCGCCGCCTGCTCGGCGGTGGCGCTGCGCCCGTTGCCCACCAGCTTGACGGCGACGTCGCGCGACAGGCCGAGCTGCACCGCGCGGTAGACGGTGCCCATGCCGCCGGCGCCGATGGCCTCGACGATCGAGTAGCGGCCGGCGAGGACGACGCCGGCGCGGACGCCGCGGGGTGGGGTCTCGCCGCTCATGACGACGACGATAGCCGAACGGGCGGCGCGGCGACGCCGGCGCGCGTCGCCGCGGGGAGTCGCCGGTCATCGAGTCCGAGGTGCAGGCCTCCGCGCCGGGGCAGCCCGCCGACAACACCGTCATCGGCGACAGCCCGACGTGGCAGGCGCTGTTCGAGCGGGCCCGCCGCGGCGAGGTCATCCCGCCGCCGTTTGCCGACATCAAGATCACCGACCCCGAGCGCGTCGTCACGCTGGCGCAGCGGTGGCGCGCCGCCGTGGACGTCCCCGACGCCACGCTGCCCGACCTGCGTCAGACGATGCGCGGCGAGGCCGAGCGCGCCACCTTCGTGCGCGCCTGGCCCGGGCAGTCGGCCCGCGAGCTGCTCGTGCAGATGTGCGGCCAGTGCCACAACGGCCGCAGCGACCCGTCGCTGTCGAAGCGCAACTTCGACGTCTTCGGCCTCGACGACCTGTCGGCGGCGCAGAGGGACCTGATCGTCGACCGTCTGCGCCGCCCCGCCGAAGATCGCTACCGCATGCCGCCGACGTTCCTGCGCGCGCTCACCGACGACGAGGTGGCCCTCGTCGAGCGGTTCCTGTCCGACGACCGCTGACACCCGCGCGCCTGCGCCGCGGTCGTCACCGCACGCGCCTCATGGCGATGACGACAGCGACGGCGACGGCGGCAACGCCTGCAGCGCCTCCTCGCGGGGGGCGCTGTCCCAGACGGCGATCACGTCGAGCACGGCGAGGCCGAGGCCCTGCGTGACGATCCCCACGCCGTGCGACCGCCACTGCTCTGCGGGCTTCGCGCCGGCGAGCGACGCGCCCCACAGCGCGCCGCCCGCCATCATGTAGCCGGCGTCGAGCCCGACGTTCACCCACAGCACCTTGCCTAGGTCGTCTTCGGCGGCGAGCGCCGCCTCCCGCGTCGTCACCGGCGCCGGCGTCGACGCGAGCCCGAGGCCGACGATGGCCAGGTTGATGCCGCCCCAGGCGAGGGACTGCACGGCAAACCCCTCGAGCAGCGTCGCCGGCGTCGGCAGCGGCGACGTCTCGGGGCGCGCCAGCGCCAGCAGCGCGGCGCCGGCGACGACGTTGACGCCAGCCCACACGCCAAGGCGCGCCAGGTGGGCGCGCTCGGCGTCGACGCGGGCCTCAACGAGCGCAGCGATGGCCTCGCCCGGCTCGTGAAGGGCGCCCTGCTCGTCGGGGGCGCTCGGCGCGGCGGGGGTGCTGCGGCCGTCGGGCGGTTGGGCAGCGCCCGGGTCGGCGGCGAGGGCGGCGGCGAGGGCGACGACGGTGGCGTGCATGCGGCTGTGATGCCCGCGCCATCGACGCGGCGTCAGCGGCCGCTCCGGTGGGAGCGGCGGGCGCGCTAGTTCGCGCAGGACGAGTACGCGCCCGAGATGAAGCCCACGACGCCGGCGCGCGAGATCCGGTACCAGCGGCTCGTGCCGTTGACGGTCTGGCCGCTGACGGTGTCGAGGCGGGTCGCGGTCTGGCCGATGCTCAGCGTCGACAGCGGCGCCTGCGACGTGTTGGGCTCGGGGCGGATGTTCAGCGTGTCGGCGTCGGCGCGCACGAGGCTGCACGCGCCGTTGTTGCCCGTCGCTGGCGGGGGCTGGTCGGTGCTGCCACCGGTGCGCGCGAGGGTGATCAGGTCGCCGAGGCGGTTGTAAAGCGCGTCGCCCGGGCACGACGTGCTGGTGGTGCCCACCTGCCGGTGGCCCTGCACGCGGGTGCGGTCGAGGGTGATGCCGTAGGTGTTCGCGAGGCTGCGCATGGCGCGCGCGGCGGCGTTCAGCATGGCTGTGCTGGGGGCGCGGTCAGAGAACGTGCCGACGAACGAGATGCCGACGTTGTCGGTGTTGGCGCCGGCGGCGTGGGCGCCGAGGACGTTCTCGCGGCGGCCCTGGTACACCTGCCCGTTCTGGCCAATCAGGAAGTGGTAGCCGATGTCGCACCAACCGCGGCTGTTGATGTGGAAGCTCTGGATCTGCCGGATGCGCGCCGGCATCGACAGCGTGTCGTCGTTGGGCGTGTCGGTGTGGTGGATGGTCAGGCGCCGCGGGCTGTGGCGCGGACCGCACTCGCGGGCGCGCGCGCCCCACTGGCTGCGGGTCACCGCGATGCCGTCGGCGGCCAGGCCCTGCTCGGACTGGTTGGCCGACGGGTCGGCGTCGACGTCCAGGTCGGCGTCGGCGGGGTCGGGGAAGAACTCGAACGTCTCGACGACGAGGAACGAGATGGTGGCGCCGACGTCGGCGTGGAAGCGCAGCTGCGCGGCGGTGCTGGCCGCGGCGACGTCGACGTGGGCGTTGTGGGCGCCGGCTTCGAGATCGTCGTAGGTCGCGGTCATCGGCGCCCAGGCGCTCCAGCCGGCGGCGCTGCGCGCGCGGGCCTCGACGGTGACGCTGCCGGGCGCGTCGAAGCGGATGGCGATGCGGTTGAAGGGCTCGTCGCGCTCCAGCGCGGGGGTCGCCACGTAGCCGTCGCCGTCGACGACGAGCCGGCCCTGCAGATCGTCGCCCTGCGCGACGAAGGCCACGTCGTGGTCGGCGTCGATCTCGCGGGCCGACGGCCCGAGTTGGTTCACGCAGCCAACGCCGGGGAGCGCGACGAAGGCGGCGAGGGTGGCGGTCAACACGAGGCGAGGAGCGGCGTGTGTCATCGATCACTTCGTACGCCGCGGTCGGGAACGTCGGGGATCCGCGCGCCGATGGATGCGCTCTTTCCCTACATCAAACACGGAATCGCGGTTTGTCGCCGACAGACGCGATCAGCCCGCGGGTGGGAGCCGCCGGCGGGCGGCGTCCTCCCTCTGGCGGAGCGGCGCACTTCATGGTGCCGCGCGGTCAGGGCCCGCCTACACGTTCTTCGCCGTCCACGTCGCGAAGAACCTCTGCACGAACGGGTGCGTCGACGTCAGCATCTCGTGCTTCAGGCCGCGCACGACGATCTGGCCGTCGTAGATGAAGATGATGTGGTCGGCGATCTTGAAGGCGCTGGCGATGTCGTGGCTGATCACGATGCTGGTGACACCGAGCTTGCGCTTGGCGTCGAGGATCATCTCGTCGACCTGATCGGTGGTGATGGGGTCGAGCCCCGTCGTCGGCTCGTCGTACAGGACGATGGCCGGATCGAGCGCCACCGCGCGCGCCAGCGCCACGCGCTTGCGCTGACCGCCCGAGATCTCCGACGGCGCCCGCGGCCCCACGACGTCGGGGTCGAGCGAGAACAGCTGGAACAGGTGCCGCACGCGCTCGTCGAGGGCAGCGCCCTTCAGGTCGCGGCGGTGCTCGCGCAGCGGGAACGCGACGTTGTCCCAGTTGCTCATCGAGTCGAACAGCGCGCCGTTTTGAAAGACCATCCCGAACTTGCCGCGCACGCGCTTCAGCTGCAGCGGGCTCATCCGCGAGATGTCCTCGCCGTCGACGATGATCTGCCCCTCGTCGGGCTGCAGCAGGCCGATGATGTGCTTCATCAGCACGCTCTTGCCCATGCCCGAGCCGCCGAGGATCACGAGGTTCGAGCCGCGCGGGATGTCGAGGTCGATGCCCTTCAACACCTCGCGGTCGCCGAAGCGCTTGCGCACGCCGACGATGCGGATCATCGCCCCTGTGGCTGACGACGACGACGAAGCCAAAGAAGACGGCGCCGCCGGCTGCGTCGCCTCGGGGTCACTGGGCGGGGAAGCGCGCTTCGCCATCGACGTCACTTTGGCAGGGCGTCGAACCAGATGTAGCCGTGGATGAGCGGGTCGAGGAGCTCGGCGAGCAGGTACGTGCCGACGAGGATCGACACCGACGACAGCACCACGGCGCGGGTGGCCGCCTCGCCGACGCCGCGGGCGCCGCCCGACGCGCGGAACCCCTGCCACGACGAGATCAGCGAGATCTGCGCGCCGAAGAACGCGCCCTTGATCCAGCCCTCGTAGAAGTCGTCGGGGTCGGCGGCCTGCCAGGTCTCGAAGAAGAACACGCCGGGGTCGATGCCCTCGCGGCCAACGCCGATCAGGTAGCAGCCGTAGAAGCCGAAGCCGGTGAAGATCGCGGTGAGCAGCGGCATCATCAGCGTCGCGGCGAGCACGCGCGGCACGACGAGGTACTGCATCGGCTCCACCGCCAGCGTCGACAGCGCGTCGATCTGCTCGGTGACGCGCATGGTGCCAAGCTCGGTGGCCATCCCCGACCCACTGCGCCCGGCGACCATCAAGCCGGTCAACACCGGGCCGAGCTCACGCGACAACGTCAACAGCGTCGCCGGCCCCACCAGCGCCTCGGCGCCGAAGCGGCGAAAGCCCTGCAACGTCTGGAAGCCGAACACCAGCCCGGTAAAGAACCCGGTCAGCACGACGATGAACAGCGAGCCGAAGCCGATGTCGCGCAGGTGACGAAACAGCTGCGCCCAGCGAAACGGGCGGCGCGGCATCCACGCGAACGTCCGGCCGACGAACACCGCCAGCTCGCCCGCGCCCTGCACAAACGCCAGGGGCCCCTGCCCGACTGCGGCCACGACCCCACGCAGAAGGCCCGCCTTCGTCGTCGCCGCGGGTGCCGGCGCGTTCGTCGTCGGGGGAGCCGAGGTCACGTCTTCGACGTTGGCAGGGCCCCGCCGCGACGGCAAGGCCGCCCCGGGTTGCGCGCCGGGCCCGGCGCCTGCTTTGGTGTCACTGGTGGTGAACCTCGCGCGCGGCCGGACGTCGACGTGGAGCGGCTGGACCCTCGGCGGCCCGGGGCGCGCGCTGCCGCCCCACAGCGCGCTCGGCCCCGACGGCGCGCTGCACGACGCTTGGCCGCACACCGCGCGCATCGCGCCGGCGCGGTGCCGCATGAGCCACGACGCGCTGCCGGCGATCGTCGATCAGGTGCGCCGCGGCGACGCCTGGCTCGTCGTCCGCGAGCGCGTCGCCGGCCCGACGGTGCGCCGCATCCTCGAGGAGATGACGCGCCAGCACGCGACCCTCGAGCCGTCGTGGGCGCTTGCCCTCGTCGCGCCCATCGCCACCGTGCTCGCCGATCCGCTGCGCGCGCGCCTGCTCGCCCGCGTGGGCCCCGACGCCATCGTCGTCGACGTCTCGGGGCGCGTCCGCTTCGTCGGCTTCGAGCACTGGGCGCCGGTCACCGCCCTCCGCCCGTCGTCGGCGTGGACGGCCCTGCCCGCTCCCGACGAAGACAGCTTCGCCGTCGTCGGCACCTTGTTCGCGCTCTTGACCGGCACCAGCCCCACGCCCGAGCGCGAGCAGCTCGCGCAGCTGCAGGGGCGGCTCGCCCACGTCGACGACGCGCCGCTGCGCGAGGCCCTGCTCGCCTTGTGCGCCAAGAACCTGCAGTCGCGGCCGACGCTGCGGCACCCGATGACGACGTGTGCCCAGGCGCTGCGGCAGGCGCAGGCCCTCGCCGACGACGTGTCCCCAGCGACGCTCGCCGGCCTCGTCGCCGGGCTCTTTCCCGACGACGTCGAGCGCGAGCGGCAACTGCGCGACGAGCACTCGTAGGCGACGTCGCCGTCACGGCGTCACGGCGTCGCCGGCGCAGCGTCGGCGGCCTCCTTCGCCTTCGCCTCCTGCATGAGCTCCTGCAGCGACTTCACCCGCGGCGGCGCGGCCGGCGCGGGCGCGGCGGCGCCTTCGACGCCGGCGTCGGCGCCGGCGGCGTCACCCGCCTTCGCCTTCGCCTCCTCCATCAGCTCCTGCAGCGACTTCACCCGCGGCGCCGCGCCGGCACCAGCGTCGGCGCCGCCGGCGGCGCCGGAGCCACCCTGGGCCTCTTGCATCAGCTCCTGCAGGCTCTTGACCCTGCCCGGCGTCGCGGCGTCGGGCGCGGCGGCGTCGGGCGACGGCGTGACCGGCGTCGTCGTCGCCGCCGGCGGCTGGTCGTCGAGCGCCTGCACCAGGCCGAGCGAGAACGCCGGCACCCACGTGATCGCGACCAGCGACAGCATCATGATCGCCAGCGTCGGCAACACCGCGCGGATGACGAAGCCGAGGCTGCGCTTGAACAGCGTCGACGACACGAACAGGTTCAGGCCGACGGGCGGCGTCAGGTACCCGATCTCGAGGTTGACGATGAAGATGATCCCCATGTGGATGGGGTCGATGCCCACCGCCGCCGCCATCGGCGCCAGCATCGGCGCGAGGATGAGGATGGCGCTCATGATGTCCATGAAGCAGCCGACGACGAGCAGCAGCAGGTTGACGAGGATCAGGAAGCCGTTCCTCGAGAGGTCCTGCGCCTTCAGCCAGGCGACCATCGCGTCGGGGATCTGCTCGAGCACGAGAAAGTAATTCAGCGTGATCGCCAGCGCGAGGATCACGAGCAGCGAGCCCATCACCACCATCGACTGCTCAGCGACGCCCACCAGCTTCTTCGGCGTCAGCTCCTTGTGCAGGAACAGCTCGACGACGAGCGCGTAGAGGACGCTGACGGCGGCGGCCTCGGTGGCGGTGAAGATACCGCCATAGATGCCGCCGAGGATGATGAGCGGCAGCATCAGCGACCAGAAGCCGCGACCCATCTCGGCCTTCCACGTCGCAAACGAGAACGGCTCGCGCGGGATCTTGTGCTGCGCGCCGATCACGATCGAGTAGCCGGCGAGCAGCGCGCCGATGAACAGGCCGGGCACGATGCCGGCCAGGAACAGGTCGGTGGGGTCGACGGGCGTCGTCGACGACACCATGATCGAATAGACGATCATCGGGATCGACGGCGGGATCAGGATGCCGAGCGAACCCGCCGTCGTCAGCAGGCCGATCGAGAAGTCGTCGGGGTACTTCGCCTTCAAGAGCGCCGGCACCATGATGCTGCCGATGGCGACGACGGTGACCGGCGAGCTGCCCGAGATGGCGGCGAAGAACACGCAGCCGGCCACCGCCGACACCGCGAGGCCGCCGGGCATCCAGCTGAAGGTCGCCTTCATCACGTCGACGAGCCGCCGGGCCAGCGAGCCCTGGGTCATCAGCTCGCCGGCGACGACGAAGAACGGGATGGCCAGCAGCACCTCCTTGCTGGCCAGCTCGAGCAGCTTGCGCACGACGACGGTGAGATCCGACAGCGTGCCGAGCCCGCTGACGGTGGCCAGCAGCAGCGTGCCGAGCGCCCCCATCAACACGAACAGCGGCTGGCCGAGCAGCAGCGCGGCGGCGATGGCGCCAAAGACGAGGAACGTCGTCTTCGACGTCAGCGCGAAGACGCCCACCAGCAGCGCGACCCAGACGACGAGCCCGACCTTGCGCGCCCGGTAGGCGGCGACGGCCAGCGCGAGATCGACGATGAGCAGCGTGAGGTTCAGGGCGCTCATGCGGCACCGCCGGCGGCGGCGTCGACAGCGGCGGCGTCGTCGACGGCCTGCTCCTTCAGCGCCTCTAGATCGACGCTGTGCGCGTCCGCCGTGGACGGCGGGCCGTGCCGCAGATCGTGCACGCCGTTCTTGCCGAAGCGGAACGCCATCACCGCAAACGTCGTCGGGATGGCCAGGGTCGCGATCCACAGCGGCACCGGCAGCGCCGGATACACGCCGACACCGTCGCCGGTGCGCCACTCGTGGAACTCGTCGCCAAGCTGCATGAACCCGAGCACGGCGATGAACCCGCACGCCGCCGCCGCCACCATCCCGCCGAGGAAGGCGAAGCGCTTCCGGTCGTCGCCGGTCAGCTTCTTCACCACCGGGTCGAGCACGATGTGCCGCCGCGTCTTCGTCGCCAAGGACGCGCCGAGCATCCCCGACCACAGCATGAAGCCCAGCGCGAACTTCTGCGCGCCGGGCACGCTCGATGGAAACGTCACCAGCAGCGCCTTGACAGCGACAGCGACGACGACGAGCGCGAGCAAACCGTTGCGCGCGGCGGCGACGAAGCTTCCCTGCCCGCGCTGCGCGGTGCGGGCGGCGGCGACGAAGAAGACCGCGGCGACGATGACGAACACCGCGCTGCCAAGGGGGCCGGTGATGGTCGCCTGCGCGTCCGCCGACAGCGGCCCGGCGACCTTTTCGCCCAGCCACAGCAGGGCCGTCTCGGTGCGACCCACAGGGCGCGAGAACGTGCGCTGCGTGACGTCGGCGCCGATGAGCAGCGTCATCATCGCCACCGCGAACAACAGGAGCGCGCGCTCCCCGCGCGCGATGACGTCATCCACCCGGTCGAGCACGCGCTCCTCCTTCGCCGAATCGCCCCGCCTCGCGGGGCCGTAGTGCAGCGGCGGCGGACACGCGCTCCCGCGCCCGCCGCCTCCTCTGCTCGTCGTCAGTGCGTCGGTGTTCGGATCACTTCTTCTTGAAGTCGGCCTTGGCCTTCAAGACGAGGTCGAGCATCTCCTTGTTGGCCTTCGACTTCTTCGCGAAGGCGTCCCACACCGGCTTCGCCTTGGTGGCGAACGCGCTGGTCTGGTCGGGCGTCAGCGTGCAGACGTCCTTGCCGGCGGCCTTCAGGTTCTCGAGCAGCGGGCCGGTCAGCTGGCGCACCAGCTTGAAGCCCGAGGCCTCGTCGTCACGCTTCAGCAGCGTGGGCTTCAGGTCGGCGGGCAGGCCGTCGAACCACTTCTTCGAATAGACGAGGATGCCCGGCTGGTAGATGTGCTTGCTGTACGTGAACGTGTCGATGCCCGAGTACCAGCTCGTCGCGAACGAGAAGAGCGGCGTGTTCGAGTAGCCGTCGACGGCGCCGGTCTGCAGGGCGGCCAGCACCTCGGGGGTGGGCATCTCGACGGGCGCGGCGCCGAAGGCCTTGTAGGTGTTCAGGTGGATCTCGCTCTCCTGCGAGCGCATCTTCAGGCCCGTCAGCGCGTCGGGCGACGACAGGCACTTGCCCTTGCCCTTGACGCCGTAGCCGTGCCAGCCGTTCTCGGCCCACATCACCATCACGAGGCCCTTGTCGTCGAGGATCTTCGCCGTGCGCTCGCGCAGCGCGTTCAGCACGAAGTCGGCCTCGGCGTCGGACTCGAAGAGAAACGGCAGCTCGAACACGTTCAGCTCGGGCGCGTGCACCGAGGCGACGGCGCCGATGGAGCCGCCGAACATCTGCAGCGTTCCCTTCTTGGCGTCGTCGATCATCTCGCGCTCGCCGCCAAGCTTGCCCGACAGGAACACCTTGGTCTTCAAGCGGCCGCCGGCGTCCTTCTCGAGGCGCTTGCGCACCCCGTCGAGCCAATCGGCCCACGGCGTGCCCTCGGGGGCCACCGAGCCGGCCTTCATGACGATCGGGTCGTCGGCGAGCGCCGCGGACGAGCAGAAGAGCGCGGCGCCCAGGAGGGCGAGCGGACAGAGCGAGGAGGCGCGGTGTGTCATCGAGGTCTCCAGTGGGTGAACGGCGGCGCGTCGCGGACGCGCAGGGGCGGGCGAAAAATCAACGGCGGCAGGGCGAGGCCCGGACAGCGCGGCGGGCGTCGACGCCGCGCCGAAGTCAGAGCCAGGACAGAGGCGACGATCGGCCACGCGGACGTGGCCGGTCATCCCTCGACCTCAGAACAGCTCGTCGATCTTGGCGAGCAGCTTCTTGGCCTTCGCCTGCTCGAGGCGGTTCTCGGGCTCGATCTCAAGGTCGACGGTGGGGTCGGCGGCGATCACGCCGTCGAGCAGCTCCTTGAACTTCTTCTTGCCGTCGGGCTGGCCGTCGCCGTCGGCGTCCTGCTGCAGCTTGGGGCACAGGTAGTCGGCGTACAGCACGCGGGTGCCAAGGTAGTTCGGCGCCAGCGCGATGGACTTCTCGAAGTACTCCTTCGACAGGTCGAGGCTGCCGCCGGCGATCCCCGCCGTGGCCGCCTGGAAGCCGCCGAAGTAGCGCCACGCCGCGGCGTAGAAGAAGCTCTCGTCGAGCGCCTTGACCTGCTCCATCGTGGCCTTCAGGTCGTCCTTGTACTTCAGGCGGGTGGCGAAGCCCTTGGACGCCGCCCACTTCCCGAGGTTCGACGCGTACCAGTACATCGCCGGCACGGCCTCCTTCGGTGCGAGCTTGATGGCCTCGGCGTGGGACTTGCCCGCCGCCTTCGCCGCCGCGTATTCGGGCGCCTGCAGCTTCATGGCCTCGGTGGCCCAGCGTAGGCCGATCTCGTACTCGGCGTCACGGGCCTCGGCCTGGTCGGCGAGGGCGTAGAAGCCATCACCCAGCAGGTAGTGCCCGCGGGCCAGCTTCGACGCCACCTCCGCCGACGGCGACAGCGCGATGGACTCCTCCCACTTCGCGAGGCACGCCTTCAGCTTCTCGACGTCGCCGCGCTCCTTCCACAGCGCGTCGCCCTCGGCGACCAGCGCGCCCGCCTTGTCGGTCTCTTCGGCGGTGGCGGTCTTTTCGAGTTTCGTGCCGAGCTTCTCGTCGTACGTCGTCGCGCACGACGACGCGAAGCCGACGGAGAGGAAGGTGGCGAGCCCGAAACGGACGAGAGCGGTACGACGCATGGAGACCTCCAGAGTTGGTACGGGAGATAGCCCGACCCCGCCGGCGAATCAAAGGTCGCTGCCCCGGCATCGTCTACGAAAGATACAGGGGCAGCCATGTCTGGCGAGGTTCACGCGCCGACGACGGGCGCGCCGGCGATCCCGCGCGTCACAGCGGCGGCATCGGCTCGGCGCCCAGCGCGGCGAGCAGGAAGGTCCAGCGGTCGGCGGCCTCCTCGATCTGCTTCGCGGTCGGTTTGCCGGCGCCGTGACCGGCCTTGACGTCGACACGGATCAACGTCGGCGCCGGCCCGCCCTGGGCCGCCTGCAGCGCAGCAGCGAACTTGAACGAGTGCGCCGGCACGACGCGGTCATCGTGGTCGGCGGTCGTGATCAACGTCGTCGGATACGACGCGCCCGGCTTCAGGTTGTGCAGGGGCGAGTAGCCGTGCAGCAACGGGAACATGTCCTTGTCTTCGGACGAGCCGTACTCGGCGACCCAGGCGTGGCCGATGGTGAACTTGTGGAAGCGCAGCATGTCCATCACGCCGACCATGCAGACGGCGGCGCCGAACAGCTCGGGGTGCTGCGTGATCGACGCGCCGCACAGCAGGCCGCCGTTGCTGCCGCCGCCGATGCCCAGCCTCGCGTGGCTCGTGTACCTCTGCTCGACGAGGAAGCGCGCCGCCGACGCGAAGTCGTCGAAGACGTTCTGCTTCTTCTTGAGCATCCCGGCCTCGTGCCACTCCTCGCCGAACTCGCCGCCGCCGCGCAAGGACGGCTGCGCGAACACGCCGCCGCGCTCCAGCCAGCCCACCAGCGCCACCGAGAACGCCGGCGTCAGCGAGATATTGAAGCCACCATACCCATACAGGTACGTCGGATTCTGGCCGTTCAGCTCGAGCCCCTTCTTGTGAATGATGAACATCGGCACCTCGGTGCCATCATGGGACTTGTAGAACACCTGCTTCGTCTCGTACGCCGCCGGGTCGAACTTGACGACCGGCTGCCGCCACGACGTCGCCACGCCCGATCTCAGGTCGAGCTTGTAGATGGCGGTGGGCACCGTGAACGACGTGAACGAGTAGTAGGTCTCGGTGTCCTTCGACTTGCCGGCAAAGCCGCCGGCGGTGCCGATCGTGGGCAAGGGTAGATCGCGGAGCTTCGTGCCCTTCAGATCAAAGAACTCGACCAGCGTGTGGGCGTTCTGCAGCTTCGACACAAGGAAGCCGCCGCCGATCATCGTGACGCTCTCGAGCTTGTCCTTGCCGGCAGGCTCGGGGATGACCTCGGTCAGGGCCGGCTCGGGGGCCTTCAGGCCCTTGACGTCGACCTTGACGAGCCGCTGGCGCGGCGCGCCCTTGTCGGTCTGTACGTAAAAGACCGAGCCGACGTTGCCAACAAAGCCATACGCTGAATCAAAGGCGTCGAAGAGCCGCACCACCGGGGCGCCGGGCTTTCCGAGCTCCTGAAAGTAGAGGCGGTTGCGACGGTCGGTCCCCTCCCACACCGAGATGATGAGGTACTTGCCGTCTTCGGTGACGCGGCCGTCGAAGCCGCGGGTCTTGTTGTCCTTGTCCTCGAAGACGAGGACGTCCTTGTCCTGGGTGTCGCCGACGCGGTGGTAGTAGATCTTGTGAAAGTAATTGGCGTCTTCGAGGTCGGCGCCGGCGGCGGGCTCGGGGTAGCGCGAGTAGTAGAAGCCCTTGTGGTCGGGGGTCCACGACGCGCCCGAGAACTTCGACCACTTGACGACGTCGGGCTTGTCGACGCCGGTAGCGACGTCCTTGACGCGCCACTCCATCCAGTCCGAGCCGCCCGACGACAGCGCGTACGCCATCCACTTGCCGTCGTCGGAGACGGCCATGCCGGACAGCGCGATGGTGCCGTCGGGCGACAGCGTATTGGGGTCCAGCAGCACACGCGCCGGCTTCGTCGTGTCGGTGCCGTCGACGACGAAGAGCACGGCCTGGTTCTGCAGCCCGTCGTTGTGCCACCAATAGGTGCGGCGGTCCTTGCCCTTGCCCTCGATGAACGGCGCGCTGTACCGCTCGAAGTTCCACAGCTCGGTCAGCCGCGCCTTCATGGCCTCGCGCGCGGGGATCTTGCCGAGCCAGCCGAAGGTCAGCTGGTTCTGCGCCGTCACCCACGCCTTCGTCTCGTCGCTGTCGGGGTTTTCGAGCCAGCGGTAGGGGTCGGGCACCTTTGTGCCGAAGAAGTCATCGACGACGGCGGCGTCCATCCGGGCGGGCGGGTACTTGCTCACGGGCTTCTCCGGGGGCGGGGGCGTCGCGATGACCGGGGCCGGCGCGGGGGCCGAGGCGCAGGCGGTGACGACGGCGAGGGCCAGCGCGGTCGGGGTCAGGGCGGCGGCGGGCGGCAGGCAGCGGTGGCTCATGGCGGGGCAGTAGCGGATCGCCGACGGCGACGAAAGCGATGCCCCCGCGGATGACGCGGACGGCGACGCAGCCAACGTCAGCTGTGGGAGACTGCGGGCATGGCCATCCGCGGCCCCCAGGGCGCTCCGCTCCCGCCCGACGCGGCGACGTCGCGGGCGCCGTCATCGTCGCCGCAGCAGCGGCTCGTCGACTTCGGCATGGCGCGCACGCCCGCCGAGGCCCGCGCGGTGCTGCAGCAGATCGTCGCGCTGCTCGCCGGCGCCGGGTTCCCCGTGCCGAAGACGGGCAGCCCCGACCAGCAGCTGCCGTCGGCGCTGCGCGAGTTCCAGCAGTCCGCGGGCCTGCCCGCCACCGGGCAGCTCGACGCCGCCACGGTCCGCGCGCTGCAGCAGCAAGGCCTCGCCCCCGCCCGCCCCGACGACGGCGCCCGCGCCGGCTCGACGACGACAGCGCCGCCGGCGCCCGACGCCGTCCGCTTCGTCCCCGCCGGCCCTTCGCGGGTGGCGGACGCCCTGCCCCGGCTGCGCGCGGGCGCCGGCGCCGACGCTGCCCCCGGCGCCCGCGCCCGCGACGTCGAGACCGACGCCGCCCGCGCCCGCGTCGACGCCGGCCGGCCCGACGTTCGGCTGGACCTGCAGGGGCTGCTCGGCGCGCTGCGCACGGCGGGCTTCGCCGGCGTCGGCCGCGGCCGCGAGCAGCTCGCCGACGCCGTGAAGAAGCTGCAGCGTGCCGACGGCCTCCCGGTCACCGGCCGCCTCGACGCCGCCACCGCGCAGGCGCTGGAGCGGCGCGGCGTGCTCAACGCCGCCACGGCGCAGGCGCTGAAGGAGCAGGACCCGGCGTGGCGCGCGGCGGCGGCGACGGCGGCGGCGACGACGGCGGCGACGACGGCGAACGCCGAGCCGCGCACGCCGGTCGACGGCGCCCCCGCCGAGCCGGTCGCGCCGGGCACGGTCGCACCGCGCAGCGAGGACGCCGAGGGGCGCGGAGGGCCGCCGCCCACAATGACGTCCGGCGCCGGCCGCGGCGACGAAGGCGGCGACAGCACCACGCGGGGCGCGACCGAGCACAACGGCGTAGTCGACGACGGCGAGGAGGGCGGCGACGGCGATGGCGTCGGCCGCGACGCCGCCGGCGATGACGATGCCGAGCGCAAACAGGGCAACGCCAACGTCGATGGCGACGACGACGAAGCGGGCAGTCACTGGCGGGCGCCGTCGCTGTCGGCCCAGATCGAGCGGGCGCTGGCCGGCGTGCGCCGCGACGACGACCGCCGGGGCGCCGCGACCTATCGGCTCGAGCTGCTCCTGGTGCGGCCTGGGGTCTACACCGCCGGCCAGCCGGCCCCCGAGCTGCTTCGGCTGGTCGTCGAGCGCGCCGGCCCGTTCGACGACGCGTGGGGTCGCGCCCTCGCGGCGCTCAACGACCGCCTGCGCCGGCACGACCCCGACGCGCGGCCGCTGACCGACGACGACGTCCGCGTCGCCCTGCGTCGGGCGCGCTACCGCGACGACGCCGGCTGACGCCGCAGGCACCCGCGCGCGCCCTGCGGCGTGCGGGTCAATGCGTCGGGCCGCGCACGACCATCACGGGCACGCGCGCGTCGTGGACGATGCGCTCGGCCACCGAGCCGAGCACCACGCAGGCGACGCCCTTGCGGTCATGGGTGCCGACGACGACGTGCGTGGCGGCGAGCCGGTCCGCCTCTTCGAGCACGCGCTCGCGCGGGTCGCCGGCCAGCACCTGGACGTCGATGCGCAGCCCCGGGTGCAGGCCGACCAGACGGCCGGCGAGCACGTCGAGCTGGCGGCGGATCTCGGTGTCGCGCGCGAACGTCTCCTGGCCGGTGCGCTCGTAGGGGTTGCGCTGGGGAACGTCGTGCGGGTGGAGCAGCACGAGCCGGGCGCCGAGCGGCGCAGCGAGCCGGGCCGCCTCCGTGGCGGCCCGGTCGCCGAGAGGAGTGAGGTCGTGGGCGACCAGCCAGACGTCGTGCGGCGCGGGGGGGAGGGACATGGGTGACTCCTGCCCTGCCGGGAAGCAGCGATCGCGCCAGACGCCGCGCCTTGGTCCCGTGGGCGGCCGCGGCCGCGAAGGCCTTTGACCAAACGGGCCGAACGAGGCGCCGCTCGACGAGGCGCGCAAACGCACTCGACGCCGGCGAGCCGGCGACGCCGGCCGGTCACGATGTCCGATGACTCCGCCAGCCCCTGCCTGCGCGCAGGCGCCCGACGGGCGCGGAGCTTCGCCCACCGCGACCAGGTCCCAAAAGCGGCGCGCGCCGCCGGCCCCGAGGGGACGGCGGCGCGCATCCGGCGACGGCCCGGCTCAGAGCGGCAGGTCGCCCGACCAGACGTCGGCGCGGCCAAAGACCTGCGACGTCGTTGACATGATCTGCAGGATCTCGAGGTCCTGACGCGGCTCGAACTCGAACGTGCCCTCGTAACCGGGCAGCAGCTGCGTCCCCGAACCCTCGGCGCCACCGACGTAGAAGCGGTCCTTGATCTCGCGGATGTAGTTGTAGCCAATGGAGTAGAAGCCGTCGTCGCCGGCGCGCTCGCTGCGCACGGCGAACCAGGTCATGCCGGACACCGGGTCCTGGACCTCGGCGTAGCGGGCGGGGTCGGCGCGGACGGCAGGGTCGATCTGCAGCTCGGTCACGTTGTAGGTGCCGCGCACGCTGATGGACTCCCCGAACTCGTAGTCGTCGGTGGCCTGACCGTTGAACGCGGCGTTGAAGAGCGCGAGCAGCCGGAACGTGTACTGCTGGTCGGGGTTCACCGTCGGCTGGTCGATGCGGGTGCGGTCGGTGGCGCCGCCGGTGTTCACGTTCAGCAACGGCACGATCGCGAGCGACCCGTCGTCGTTCATCACCGGACCATAGTTCGAGACGTTGTCGGTCACGGCGCCGCCGATCAGGTTGTTCAGGTCGTTGCCGAAGAGCGTGTTCAGGCTGATGAGGAAGCTGCGGGTATCCGACGACGCGTCGACGCCGATGAAGTCGGTGTTCGAGTCGCCGATGGCCTTGACCGCCAACCACTTGTCCCACCACGAGCCGATGACCGTGGGCTTGATGTAGAAGTAATAGCCGAACTTCGAGCGATCATACAGTGTATTGGCCGGGCGGACGGCGAGGTTGTCGACGCCGAGCTCGCGCACCAGGAACGCGTCCTCGATGGCCTCACCGGTGGCGTCGTCGACCACGGCGGGCGGCGTGTAGCCCTCGCAGGTCGTCGAGTCCGGCACATGCAGGTACGGGTTCGCGTCGGTGACCTTCAGCGCGATGCGGCGCGTGGCGTTTTGGTTGTCCTCCGACGGCTGGGTCAGGTCGTGCGCGTCGCACGCGTCGGGGTCGTTCGACACGAAGCGGAGGTCGGGGTTCTCTGGCGGGCGCGACGCCGAGCCGTTGTTCACCGTCGTGTCGTAGCAGCCGGTCGCCAGCCGGACGTAGCAGCCGACGTCGGGGCTCGCGATGATCTCGGCCATCAGGTTGACCGCCTCCACCGTGCCGAGGAAGCCCGCCAGACCGCAGGAGTTCGCCGTGAAGCGGTCGGCGTCCTCGACCGTCACCTGACCGCGGTCCATGCCGAGGCACGGGCGACCGTCACGCACGATCAGCTCGTCGTTCACCCAGTTCTTGTACTGGTTCAAGATATAGGTGAGGTCGGTACGATACGTGCGAGCAAGATAGGCAAACACATCGATACCGAAGGTCAGGCGCTCACGCTTGAAGGCGTTCAGCAGACGATAGTTGCGATAGTGGTCGACGGCGTACTGCGTGCGCTCGTAGTTGTCGGCGCCCTGGTCCCAGATGGCGCAGGTGGCCGACGCGTCGCGGTACTCGTCGGAGCAGAAGCTGTACGGCACCTCGATGGCGTCGCCGGCTTCCACGTCGTCGAGCGCCTTGACCTTGCGGTAGTTGACGCTCCGGCGGTCGTACATCGCCGCCGCGCGGTCGGCATAGCTCGCCGCGTTGGAGACGACCTCGGGGTACTGCAAGTAGTGCACCTCGCCGGCGCGCAGCAGGCGCGCGCGCTCCGCGGTGATGTCCTCGCTGTTGAACACCTCGACGACGTCGCCGTACGCGTACTTGATCGCGGCGAGATCGTAGGAGCCGAGCTGCGTCGACGTGCCGTAGGTGCTGGCGTAGTCCATCACCGAGCTGTCCTGGTTGTCGCGCAGGCCGGCGTCCTTGGCGAAGGCGTAGTCACGCCGCTCCGCCGTGTTCGAGATCTCCCACTCGGGCTTCGGGCGGTTGCCGGTCGCGTTCATGACGACACCGCGCAGCTCCCAGTAGGCTGGCCCGAAGTTCAGGGCGTCGGTGGAGCCCGAGAAGTTGTGCCGCAGGCCGACGGTATGACCGATCTCGTGCAGCTGCGTGTCGCCCATCGTCTGGGCCAGCACGAAGTCGTAGAGGTCCTGCTCGGTGAAGCCGCCCTTCAGCACCGGCGGCGAGACCGACGTGTCGTAGAACTTCGTCGTCAGGACCTGCGTCAGGCCGGTGAGCCCGTCGTCGAAGACGTCCTCCGCCGACAGCATGCAGGTGCGCGCCGGCGCCATCAGCAGCCGCTGCTGACGCTCGCGCACGCGGCGGAACATCGCCTGGTCGTCGAAGAGGCCGGCCGCGATCTTGGCGTCGACGTCGTCGGCGGCGATGCCCTCGGACAGCAGGTGGTGGCCGAAGACCTCGCGAAGTTCGTCGTTGAGCACGAGGCGATCGAGGCCCGAGTTCTTCATCGGCTGGACGCGGGCCTGGCGCTGGTCGACGTAAGCCTGACCGCCGTCGATCTGGCGGCGCAGGCGCTCGACCTTCTGCGGCAGTTGCATCCGGTCCGCCATCTCGCGGGCGCGGTCGCCGATGTCGCGACTGCGCGTGGTCGCAGCGCTGCGGCTGGCGGCGCTCGCCTGCGCACGGGCCACCGCCTCGCGGGCCGGCAGACCGCCCGACAGGTCCTGCTCGTCGAGGATGCCGAGCATCACCTTGACGATGTCCAGCGTACGGGCCGCGATCGTCGCGCCGGCGGCACCATAATAAAAGGCGTTCGCAGCGATCAACTCACCAGTCAGCGGATCGGCGGCCGACGGACCATATCCAAGCGGCGGTGAGAACTGAAAGTTTGGCACATAGTAGTACATCGAATAGCGAAGGTCACCGATCTGCGGGTTCGTGCCTTCGGGGCCGCACGCCGACGGGTCACCCTTCTTGACGGGGTTGTTGGCACACAGCGTGAACAGGCGGGCGTCGCCGAGGCGCTCGGCCGTCCACCCGGTCGAGTCGAGGATTGCCTGACGGAACAGGTCATTCCAGCGGTCGCCGTTGTCCTTCGCCATCGCCAGCATTTCGGGCGTGTCGCGGGGGAAATCCTCGTTCAGGTAGTAGACGATGGTGCGCAGCTGCTCAGGCGCGCAGGCGGCGTAGGGCTGGTCGGCGTCGGCGTCGTAACAGCTGGCCGCGTCCCTCCAGAGGTTCCAGCGGTTCGCGAGACGGGTCTGCGAGCCCTCGATCACGCCGTACTGGTCATCGTAGCCGAAGCGCTCGGTGCGGAAGAAGCCGAACTTCTGGAACCGCAGGTCGTCGTAAGGCAGCGGGACGTAGTCGGACTTGCCGTTCTCATACCGCGGCAGCTTGTCCACCGGCAGGAATGACGAGCGCATCTTGATGGTACCGCCGAGGCAGTCCTTGTAGATGCTCGTATAGAAATAGCACTCAGGCAGCTTGCCATAACCATACTCGCTCAGATCCCAGTACTCCGGCTGAACATTGTACTCGGTCACGATGTCGAGGTAGTCTTCGGTGACCACCGGACGCTCGGAGATGTTCTCGGGGTTGTCGTCGACCTCGGGGATGGCGCGTGATGCCAGCGTCTGCAGCGCCGTCGACGACCCGAAGCGAAAGTCGGCGATGTGGTTCGTCGTCCAGTCGACGCGCATGTATTCGCGCTGGTACCAGGGGCGATCCATCATATCTTCAATGATGACGTTCGTCTGCTCGCCGGTGGTCGGGTTGTACTGACGCTTCACGTCGAAGTGGCTACGGATCATGAACGCCGCGAGGGGCGCCCCCTGGGCCGGGCCGGTGCCCGGACGCCTGTAGCCGTCGCCCTGCTGGCCGGGCACCGCGCCGCCGTCGACGTTCTGCAACCAGCCGTAGGCGCGGTAGGCGTAGAGGAAGTTCTCGGTGACCTCGAAGATCACGCGGTCGGTGTCGCCCTGCTCGCCGATGAACGTCACACCGCTGGTCGCCGGTACGTCGATCACCGTCTGGCGGAAGAAGTACTGCTTCGGCGACCCATCGGCGTTCTTGAAGATCGACTTCTTCACCTTGTCGGGCTGCGTACGGTCGATGTCGCCGACGCCGGGGCAGCCGGTGGCGATGGCCGCGACAGCGAGTAGGACGGAGAGGAGGCGCAGCGTCATTGGGTTCCTCGCGAGGCGAAAAGCTTCGACCGGTGTGCGACTGGGCAACACCCGGCCGGGGTGCGCGAACGGTAAAGCAAGGGACGCGCCTGTCTAGCAGGCTGCTGAAAAAAGCCTCAATGGGCTCCTTCGGCAGACTGCGCGAACCGATTCGCAGTCGTCCTCGACAAGGGCGAGAGCCACCTCGCAGGGTGTTCAAGAGCGCAGGGCGTTTCTCAGCACCCTGCGAGGCGCCACCCACGGCGGCGTTCGGACGCGCCGACATCTGCGGGCCGTGCGCTTCGCGCACGGTGTCGATGGCAGCGCCATCGCTCGGCGGCGCCTGTGTCGCCCACCGTGCGCGCCGAGGCGCGAGGGCTCACGCTGTCGACGCGAGCGCCAGCGCTCGGTGTCGCCGCCGTCCACCCACGTTCGCGCCACGGCGTGAATGACCTCGTGCCTTCAGGCGATCTCGTCGATCCGCTTGTTCTCGAGCGCCTCACCGATGCGCCGGGTCATGCGACGCTGCGCGAACGGGGTCGTGACAACGTCAAGCGCGTCGGTAGCCTGCTGGATCGCGTGGCGATCGTCGCCGGCGATGGCCGTCTCGAGCGCGGCGACGGCGTGCATCACCGCGACGCGCTCGTCGGGCAGGAGCAGCGCCCCGTCCTCGTCGATGGCCTTCTGGGTCGACAGAAGCACGCGACGCGCCTCGACCCGCTTCTCGATGAGCAGGCGCTCGGTGATGTCGCCCTCGGCGTTGTCGATGCTGGCGATCAGCATCTCCTCCACCTCGAGGTCGGTGAGCCCGTACGACGGCTTCACCTCGATGGACTGCACGTGGCCCGTCGCCTGCTCCTTCGCCGTCACCGTCAGCAGGCCGTCGGCGTCGAGCTGGAAGGTCACCTGCACCCGCGCGAGCCCGGCGCCAAGCGGCGGGATCCCGCGCAGCTTGAACCGCGCCAGCGACTTACAGTGCTCGACCTTCTCGCGCTCACCCTGCATCACGTGGATGTCCATGGCGGTCTGCTGGTCGGCGTAGGTGGTGAACGTGTGCGTCGACGAGCACGGGATGCTCGCGTTGCGCGGAATCAGCTTGTCGATGACGCCGCCCATCGTCTCGACGCCCAGGGACAGCGGCGTGACATCGAGCAGCAGCATGTCCTTGTCGTCGGCGCCCGACAGCTGCGCCGCCTGCAGGGCCGCGCCGGCGGCGACGACCTCGTCGGGGTGGGCGTCGAGGAGCGGCTCGCGCCCGAAGAACTCGCGCACGAACCGGCGCACCAGCGGCACGCGCGTCGAGCCGCCGACCAGGATCACGCCGTCGAGGCGCTGCAGGTCCTCGGGGCGGTCGGGGCGAAAGCCGGCGTCGAGGAGCGCGCGCTCGCACGGACCGGCGCAGCGATGGACGACGGGCAGGATAATCGCCTCGAACGCGGCGCGCGTCAGCGAGAACTCGATGGGGCGCAGCTCGCCGCCGATCTCGAGCGCCGCAGTCACGTCGACTTCATCGCGCTCGGTCAGCACCTCCTTCGCCTGCCGCGCGATCATGAGCGCGGCCTGCGTCTGCGCCGGCGTCGCCTCCGCGCCGAGGCCGGCGGCGTCGAGGATGCGCTTCGCGATGGGCCAGTCGAAGTCGTCGCCGCCGAGGGCGGTGTCGCCGGCGGTGGCCAGCACGCGGAAGAGCCCGCGGTCGAACGTCAGCACGCTGACGTCGAAGGTGCCGCCGCCCAGGTCAAAGACGACGTAGGTGCCCTGCCCGCGGCCGCTCGCCTCCCGGTCGAGGCCATAGGCCACCGCCGCCGCCGTCGGCTCAGCGAGCAGTCGCAGCACCTTGAGCCCTGCGAGCCGGCCGGCGTCGCGCGTCGCCTGGCGTTGGGCGTCGTCGAAGTAGGCGGGCACCGTGATCACCGCCTCGTCGACGTCGCGCCCCAGCGCCGCCGTCGCGCGGTCGCGGAGGTCCTTGAGCACGTAAGCGGCGACCTCGACTGGCGTGCACGCGCGCTCGGCACCGGCGCCGTCGGGCACCGCGAACTGTACGACGCGGTCGTCGTCGGACGGATGCAGCGCGTAGTTGCGCGCGTGGTCGCGCAGGTGCGCGAGCGCCGCCTGCCGGCCGCGGCCCATGAAGCGCTTCGTGGACGTGAGCAGCGCCCCTGGCCCGTGCCGCGCCGCCGCGAGAGCGGCGAAGCCGACGATGGCGCCCTCGGACTGCGTGGCGCCGAAGAACACCGCCGACGGCACGCGCGCCTCGCCGGCGTCGCTCCGCAGCACGTGCGGGCGCCCGTCGTCGACGGACTTGCGCGCGACGGCGACGAGCGAATAGGTCGTTCCGAGATCGATGCCGAGGGCCACCATGGAGCCGGGACGTAGCGCCTTTTTCCCGCCCTGTCTCCGTCGTCGACGTCGGGGTCGACGTCAGCGCTCGGCCAGCGTCGGTACAAGGCGTGGGCCGCCCAGATCCGCCACGAGGCGCGCCAACGTGCGGGCCTCGGCGAGGAGCGTCGCCGCGCGGCGGACGCGCGGCAGGACCTCGGCCGTCCTCGGCGTCGTCCAGCCCGCTGCG
>VGSZ01000036.1 GCA_016874845.1 Deltaproteobacteria bacterium | reverse complement strand
CGGCGAAGAAGCCCGCGCCGGCGAAGAAGCCCGCGCCGGCGAAGAAGCCCGCGCCGGCGAAGAAGCGCTGAACGAACGACCCGGGGCGCCGCGCGCGCCCTGTCAGGGAGGCGTGATGGGTCGCCCCGCTCGTGTCGCCGTCGTCGCGCTGGTCGTGGCCGCGTGGACGGCGGTCGCCGCGTGCCGCTCCGAGATCCTCGACGACGTCGTCTTCGTCGATCGCGTCGACCCGGGCGAGGGCGAGGGCGAGGACGAAGGCGAAGGCGCCGACCTCGTCGACGTCGCTCACCCCCGCATGCTGCGCGGAGCGTGGGTCGCGACGGTCTACGGCATCAACTACCCGTCGAACCCGCAGGCCTCGGCCGCCGCGAAGGAGGCCGAGCTGCGCGGCCTCGTGGCCACCCTCGCCGACGCCGGCCTCAACGCGATCTTCCTCCAGGTGCGCCCCGAGTCCGACGCGCTGTATGCCTCGTCGCTCGAGCCGTGGAGCCGCTTCCTCAGCGGCACGCAGGGCCGCGACCCCGGCTTCGATCCGCTCGCCGTCGCGCTCGACGAGGCCCACGCCCGCCACGTCGAGCTGCACGCCTGGCTGAACCCCTACCGCGGCCTGACATCGAGCAGCACCGCCGCCGCCAGCAACCACGTCACCCGCACGCTCGCCGCCCACGCCGTGCCCTACGACGGCATGGTGTGGATGGACCCCGGCGCTCCCGCCGTGCGCGACCACGTCGTCGCCGTCGTGCAGGATATCGTCGAACGCTATCCTGTGGATGGCATCCACTTCGACGATTATTTTTATCCCTATCCAGCCGACGTCGCGTTCCCCGACGACGCGTCGTACGACCGCTACGTCGCCGCCGGCGGCGCCCTCGGCAAGGGCGACTGGCGCCGCGACAACGTCAACGCCCTGATCCGCGACGTGGCCGCTGCGCTCGGCGACGCGGCGCCCCACGTTCGCTTCGGCGTCAGCCCGTTTGGCATCTACCGCCCCGGCCAGCCGCCCGGCATCCGCGGGCTCGACGCCTACGAGGCGATCTCGTGCGATCCCGTGACCTGGCTGGACAATGACTGGATCGACTACCTCGCGCCTCAATTGTATTGGCCGACGACGCAGGCGGCGCAGGCGTTCGGCACGCTCCTGCCGTGGTGGGCGAGCCTGACCGACGGCGACGGCCGCTTCGTCGTCGCTGGGCTGAACCTGAACGCCGCGGTGGCCGACTGGGGCCTGCCCGAGCTGTTCGACCAGCTCGAGGTCGTCGCGGCCCACGCCGACGCCGGCGCCAGCGGCGTGATCGCCTACCACGCCGGTCCGCTGCTCGGCGACGCGGCGGGCGTGGCCACCGCCCTTGCCACCGACCGCTTCGCCCGGCCGGCGCTGCCACCGCCGGTGGTCGCCGACCCGCGCGTACCGGCGCCGCCCGCGGCCGCCGACCTCGCCGTCGTCGTCGGCCGCGACGGCAGCGCCACGCTGTCGCTGCCGCCGCTTGGAGCCGGCGACAAGGCGTTCGCGATGTACGCGCAGAGCGACGACGGCAGCTTCGTGCTCGACCGCCTCGTCGGGCCGCTGCAGGCGGCGCCGACGCTCGGGCCGGGGCGCTACGCCGTCACGGTCGTCGGTGACAACGACCGCGAGAGCCGCGGCCGGGTCGTCGTCGTCGAGTGAGCGTCGTCGCGTGCGCTGGGAGGCGGAGCCAGCGGAGGGCTACTTGAGGCCGCGCTCGCTGGGCAGGGGCTCCATCGTCGGCGTCCACTCGTCGGAGTTGTCGACGTCGACGAAGGTGGCGTCGGCGATCACGTCGGGCCACGGCGGCGCGCACCCCCTGCCCGCCGCCTGCGTGCACAGCAGCGTCAGCGCCTGCAGACCGCGCTGCTCGACGGCGACGAGGGCGCGCTCGAGGGCCTCGGGGTCCTGCACGCTCGCGTCGGTGGTCGACGCCAGCCGCCGCAGCAGCGCGAGCCGCTCGACGACGAAGGGCTGCAGCGTCTTTTTCACCAGGGCGGCGTCGAGGCCGCTCTGCTGCACGAGCCGCGCGAGGATCGCGACGCGGTCCTCGCTGGTGTGCTCGAGGTAGGCGAGGCCGCGGTCGGCGAGCTTGGCCTGGATCTCGGCCAGGGTCTTTGGCGGCAGCCACCCCACCGGCGCCGACGAGTCGCCGGCCCACAGGTCGAGGGCGTCCTTCGCGAAGGCCTCGCCGAGCGGCAGGAGCGCCGCCTTCGCCGTCGCCTCGAAGGCGCGCTCGGCCTGCACCACCTGGGCCTTCTCGCGGTCGCGCGCGCGGGCGCTCTTCTGCCAATGCCCCTGCAACAGCGACAGCCGCTCGCGCAGCAGCGCCACCAGGGTGGTGGCGGCGGCCTCGGCCCTGGGCGCGTCGACGCCGGCCTGCGCGGCGGCGGTCAGGAACGCCGCCTCGAAGGCCGGCGCGTGGCGCACGACGGCGCGCGCGAGGTAGTCGCGGGTCAAATCCTCGGGCGAGGGCCCCGACAGGCGGTCGACGGCGACGCCGGCGCCGATGGCCGCGCCCGCGATCAGGGCGAGCGTCGCCGCCACGCGCACCAGCCGACGCCGGGGCGACGGCGGCGCCAGCGCCTCCACCGACGGCAATACGCGCCCCCGCCGCCGCTCGTCAGCGGTGAGCGCGTCGCTCTCGACGTCGACGCCGCGCAGGGCCAGCGCGCGATCGGGCGTCGTCGCGTCGTCGTCACGCGCTGGGGCTGCGCGCGCCGCACCGGAGGAGGACGACCGCGACGCCTTCGACGACGGCGGCTGCGAGGACGACAGGCCGGCGGCGGTGACGCGCTCGTCGCGCACCGTGGCCTCCGCGCCCTCCTCGATGCGCTCGAGCCGGGCCCGCAGGTCGACGCCGCACAGCTCGTCGACGAAGGCGGCGACGGCGGCGCGGCCGACGGCGGTGCCACAGTCGGGCACGCAGGCCTCGAGCGCCGCGGCGATCTCGGCGCAGTCGGGGAAGCGCTGCGCCGGGTCGCGCCGCAGCATGCGCATCACGACGTCGTCCAAGGCGTCGCTGACGTCGGGGCGGTGGCGCGACGGGCGGCGCACGCGGCCCTCGAGGATCTGGTTGGCGATGTCGACGGGGTTGTCGCCCGCGTCGCCCTTGAACAGGCGCCGCCCGGCGAGCAGCTCCCAAAGGACGACGCCGAGGCTCCACTGATCGCTCGCTGGGCCGAGGGGCTCGGACGACAGCTGCTCCGGCGACATGTACGGCAGCGTGCCGGCGATGGCGCCGGTGGCGGTGTGGGCCAGCTGGTCTTCGGCGCGGGCGATGCCGAAGTCACCGACCTTGGTCAGCCCGTCGGTGCGCACGAACAGGTTCTTGGGCGCGATGTCGCGGTGGATCACGTGCAGCAGCCGGCCGTCGGTGTCGCGGGCGACGTGGGCGTGGTGCAGCCCGCGGGCGGCGTCGGCGACGATGCGGGCGGCGACGATCACCGGCAGCACGACGCCGCGCTTGTGCGCCCGCGTGCGCAGCGTGCCGGCGTTCTCGCCGTGGACGTACTCAAGGGCGAGGAACGGCGCGCCGTCGTCGCCGCCGACCTCGATGACGCCGACGACGTTCTCGTGCTGCAGCGCGGCGATGACGCGCGCCTCGTCGAGCAGGCGGCGCGCGGCGTGGTCGTCGCCCTCGGCCCCGGGCAACAGCCGCTTGATGACGACGACGCGACGGAAGCCGCCGACGCCCCGCTGGTGGGCGACGAAGACCTCGCCCATGCCGCCGACGGCGATGCGCTCGACGACGCGGTAGCGATCGGGCAGCCCGGCGATGTGCATCGGTCAGGGCTTGCCGGCCACGATCGACGACGACACGGCCGCCGCCTGCACGCGCAGGTTGCGCATCATGTCGGGCAGCGTGCCCGACTGCACCTGCCGCAGCACGGCGTCGGGCAACGGGATGCGCGGCTTCGCCCGCAGGCGGTAGGTGACCTTCGTGCGCGCGCCGCCGTCCTGGGCGACGAGCGTCCAGCTGCCCTCGTTCAGGTCGTAGTCGCCCGACAGCATCTGCCAGCGACGCACGTAGCGCACGCCGGGCTCGACGACGTGGTCGGCGCGGCTGACGCTGGTCAGGTCCGACAGCGGGAACGGCAGGTCGGCGGTCACCTCGCACGTCGTCGTGAAGGACTTGCTCTCGTCGCCGCTGCGCGACAGCTCTTTGGACGCGGCGATGCGCGGCATGCGGGTCTTGTAGTCGGCGCACCGGCTGATGATCGACCACACCGCCGCCGCCGGCGCGTCGACGACGGCCTCGACCACGGCGGTGGGCGTGTCCGAGCCCGGCACTGCCTCGGTCCAGACCTTGATGCCGTCGTCACCCGCGCGCGCCGCCGGCGCGACACAGGCGACCCACGCGGCCAGCGCCAACGACGACAGCGACGACGACAGCGACGACGAACGTGAGGGCCGGGGCAGGCAAGGCATGGGCGGCACCCTACCACCCGTCGTCAGGGTGCGCTTGCCATGGCGAAGGGCGCCGGGCGCGATCTTCCTGGCGGGCTGGTATATGCGGACGCTCGTGCGTCGCGGTGCCCCGGCACGCGACGCGGTCTTGCTCGCTCGCGTCGTGGACGAGAGCGAGCCGTCGCCCAGGAGTCTCCATGCAGTTCCGTTCTGTCTCGGCCTTGTCGCTCGCCTGCTCGTTCGTGGCCCTGTCGTCGTCCCTCGTCGCCTGCGACGGCTCGGGTGGCGAAGGAGAGGGTGAAGGCGAAGGCGAAGGCGAAGGCGAAGGCGAAGGCGAGGGCGAGGGCGAGGGCGAGGGCGAGGGCGAGGGCGAGGGCGAGGGCGAGGGCGAGGGCGAGGGCGAGGGAGAGGGCGAGGGAGAGGGTCAGCCCGGCTGGACGACGCTGTCTCCCTATCCCTGCGGCTTCAACCGCACGGACGCGCTGCATCGCGACGACGACGGCACGCTGTGGGCGGGGTGCGGGACGAACACCGAGGGCAGGGGGCTGTACGTCTCCGAGGACGGCGGCTCGTCCTGGGCCTCGTTCCGCGCGGCAGGGGCGGCGCGGGCGTTCTTCGACTCGTTCCGGGTGAACACGATCTCGCGGTCGACCGACAGCAAGCTGTACGTCGGCGGCACCGGCGACAACGGCGCGCGCGTCGTGAGCGTCGATGCGTCAGGCAACGTCGCCGCGGTGCACACCGCGGGCACCCAGTCGGGCACGACGTTCACGGTCGGACACTTCCGGCGCGACAGCGCCGGTCGGGCGATCGCCGAGAGCCTGACGGGCACCGACGTGCTCATCCGTGGCAGCGACGGCGCCGCCTTCGTCGACGCACGGACGACGCTGTTTACCGACGGCAGCACGCACCAGATCCTCGACCTCACGCTCGACGGCGACACCTTCCACGCCGTCGGCAGCACCATCAGCGAGCCAAACCTGTACTTCCGCGAAGTCCCGTCGACCAACGGGGGCGCGCTGGCGTTCGAGGTCGTCGACCTGTCGGGCACCGGCGTCGGCGGCTTCGACGGAGAGCTGCGCGGCGTGGCCGCCGCTGGCGGCATCGTCGTCGTCGGCGGCGTCAACGAAGACGCCGACCAGGCCGTCTTCCACGTGCTCGACGACGCCGGGGTGACGCTGTTCTTCGCCGCTGACCTGCGCCCCTCGCTGCGGGCCTCGACGGTGCGCGGCGTGTGCGCGGCGGCGGGCCACTACGTCGTCGTCGGCGACGAGCCCATCACCCGCGGCCTGGCGTTCGTGTTCCACTCCACCGACGGCGTCGTCTGGGAGGACCTGACCGACGCGCTGCCCGAGAACCCGGGCTCGCTCAGCCGCTGCGTGGTGCAGGGTGAGTCGCTGTTCGCCGCCGGCGCCGGCGGCGCCGTGTTCCGCTACGACTTCTGACCCACGCCCTTGGTGTCCTGAAAGGCTGACGGACGATCGCCGCGCCGATCTTCCGTCGGCCCTTCAGTCGGCGTCGTCGTCGGTGAGCCACGGCGCCGGGCCGTGGTCCTCAGGCGGGATGATGCGCGCGATGTCGCCGGCGTGACGGTCGACGACGGCGAGCAGACGGTTGCGCAGGCGCTCGCGCTGGGCGGCCAGCCGCTCGAGGGCGCGGTCGAGGTGCCACAGCGCGACGAACGTTGACAAGCCGCGCCGTACGTCGGCCTGCCGCTCGAGCACACGGATGGCCGCGTACGCCGACAGGAACAGCCCGAGCAGCACGAGGGCGGCGGCGCCAGGGCCCATGGCCAAGGCGACGGTGACGCCCACGAGCAAATGCACCAGCGCCGTCGCCGCCGTCAGCACCGTCATCTTGATGGTCGCCCGCACATCGCCACGGTCGGTCAGCGCGGCGCCGGCGAACACCGCAGCGACGAGCACCGGCAGGTGAAGCACGATCCCCGGCACTGCCAGCGGCAACAGCACGAGCAGGAAGAACCCGTGACGCACGAGCCGCTCGGCCCACACCAGCCGCGACGTGCCGCCGGCGCGCAGGTCGGCATCGCCGAGGCCAAGCAGGCGCAGCGAGTGCTGGTAGACCTCGATGTCGCGGTACAGCGCGGCGACCTCGGGATCATCCTGCAGCTGCTCCCAGTACGCGATGAAGCGCTGCAGCAGCGCGGTCTGCGCCGTCAACGACAGCGCGACGTGGTCGGGCCGGTACAGGCGCCGCACGCCCTCGAGGACGCGCAGCGTGTCGAAGTCGGACGTGTTGATGGTCAGCGCGCGCAGCGCCTGGTCCAACGTAGCCGTCAGTTCGCGGGCCGCGCGCCGCCGCGCCTCCTCTGACGTCACCGCTGACGACGGCAAGGGCGACGCGACCGAAGCGTCGACCGGGGCGTCGACGTCGATGGGGGCGCCGAACTGCACGAGCACGCGGCTGCGCATGCGATCGCGACGTCGGTAGTGCAGGCCGACGGGCACGATCTGCACCGGGGTGCCCTGCGCCCGGGCGAGCAGCGCGATGCGCGCCGCGCCGGTCTTCAAGGGCGCGAGCCCGGGGCGCGTATGCGAGATGCCCTCGGGGAAGATGCCGACCGCGCCGCCCTGCGCGAGCAACGCGAGCAGCGCGTCGAAGGCCTCGTCGTTGTCGACGCGAGCCGGAGCGCCGTGCGCGGGGCTATCTTCAGCGGTGCCAGCCAGTTGATCCTGCCGGCGCTTCACCGGCACGCAGCCGAGCAGCACCAGAAAGGGTCGCAGCGGTCCGCGGAACAGCACCTCCTTGGCGGCGAAGCACACCGGTCGCCCGCACGTCGTCAGCACGAGGATGGGGTCGAGCAGCGAGTTCGGGTGGTTGCCGACGAAGATCACGGCGCCGATGGCGGGCACGTTGTCGGTGCCGCTGACCTCGACGGTGCTAAAGAACACCCGCGTCACCAGACGCAGGAACCCGACGAGCAGGCGCACGAGCCACCGCACGCGTCGATGCTAGCGTAGGTTCGATGCGGGTGTTCCTGATTCACGGCATGGGACGCACGCCGGCATCGTTCGCGCTGCTGCGCCACCGCCTGCGTGGCGCCGGCCACGACGTGCACGGCTTCCACTACATGGTCACCCGCGAGACCCTGGCGCAGATCGCCGCGCGCTTCCGCGCCCGCGTGCAGCAGGCCGCCGACGACGACGAGCCCTTTGCCGTCGTCGGCCACTCGCTCGGCAACGTCATCACGCGCCTGTGCCTGCCGCTGCCGGGGCTGTGCCGGTTCGTGATGCTCGCGCCGCCCAATCGCCCACCGGTCATGGCCCGCGCGCTGCGCGCCCACTCCCTGCTGCGGCCGGTGTTCCGCGCGCTGACGCAGGACGCCGGCGACAAGCTCGCCGACGACGACTTCTACGCCCGCCTGCCGGTGCCCGCGGTGCCGTCGCTGATCATCGCCGGCAACCACGGCCCGCGCCAGCGCTGGCTGCCGTTTGGCGGCGCGCGCTCCGACGGGATCGTCGCTGTCGACGAGACGCGGCTGCCCGGCGTGCCGCACGTCGAGGTGCACGCGCTGCATACGTTCCTGATGAACGACGCGCGGGTCGGCCGGCTGGTGAACGACTTTCTCGCCCACGGCGACGCCGCCGCCCTCGTCGATGGGCTCCGCGACGGCGTTCGTCACGACATCCGTCAGGACATCCGTCACAACCTCCATCACGGCGAGGACGGGGACGACGCTGGCTCCGCGCGTCGCGGGCACGGCGCGGGCTCGCAGGCTGCTGAAGAAAGCCCTCCGCTGACCTTTTCAGCAGCCTGCTCGATCGAATTCGCGCTCGTCCTCGGCGAGCGCGAGAAACATCTGGCCGGGCGCTGAAGAACGCGAAGCGTTTTTCAGCACCCTGCTAGCCTGTCGCCATGAGCGTCCTCGAAAGCGAAGCCACCCCCGCGCGCGTGCGCGAGCTCGTACGGCGCGGCGCGCTGCCCACCGAGCAGCTCGACGCGGCGCTCGCGCTGGTGCAGGGCCCGGTCGACGCGCGCGGCGTCGTGCGGGGAGCGCTGCTGTTCGCCGGCGTGACATGGCTGGTGGCCGCCGCCGCCTACTTCATCGCCGCGCACTGGGAGGGCCTGTCGGCGTCGCTGCGCCTTTTGCTGGCCGCCGTCGTGCTCGTCGCCGTCGCCGCCCTCGGCGCGCACCTCGGCCCGACCACGCGCGGCGGGCGCGCGGCGACGACGATGGCCGCGCTGCTCGTCGGGCCGCTGCTGGCGCTGCTCGGGCAGACGTACCAGACGGGCGTCGACCCATGGCAGCTGTTCTTCGGCTGGACGGCGCTGGCCCTGCCCTTCGCCGTCGCCAGCAGCGCCACTGCGGCGTGGGTCGTGCTGGTGGCGCTGGCCCACGTCACCGTGGTGCTCTGGCTGCAGCAGGAGCGCGGCGTCGTGCTCGACGGCGCACTGACCACCTGGCTCGCGCTGGCGTCGGCGCTGGTCGACGTCCTTGGCGTGTTCGTCGTCGAGCGCGTCGGGGCCCGCCGCGCGACGCGCGGCGACGACGCTGGCCGACCGGGGCGGACGGAGCGGACGGGGCCACGGCTGGCGCTGGCGCTGCTCGGCGCCTCGCTGGTGTGGGCCGACGTCGCGGTCCTCGACTTCGGCTCCGGCTGGTGGCTGTGCCTGCTCGCGTCGGTGGGCGCGAGCGCGGGGCTGCGCGCGGCGTACCGGGGCGCGCGCCACGACCTGTTCGCCCTCGCCGTCGCCGGCGGCAACCTCGTCGTCCTGGCGCTGTGCCTGACGGGCTACGTGCTTTTCGAGTACGCCAACCTCGACTTGTTCGGGCTCTTGCTGCTCGGGGTCGTGACGCTGGGGCTCGTCTACCGGCTGACGGTGTGGCTACGCGAGCAGGCGCGGACGGGCACGCTGGCGACGACCCACGACGCTGGCGGTGCACAATGAGCGGCCCGAGCGTGCGGTGCCTCGTGGACGAGCTCGGCCTCTCGGCGAGCGCGGTGCAGGCGGCGCTGGCGGACGCCGGCGACGACGGCGACGACGCGACGCCGTGGTACGTCCTGGTGCTCACTGGCTTCGGCGTGTGGGTGGGCGCGTCGTTGTTGACGTTGGCGCTGGCGCTCGGCGGGCTGCTGCACCTCGCGGGCCTGCGGGTGGCGCTCGGGCTCGTGTCCCTCGGGGCAGCGTGGGCGCTCGGGCGCGTGGGCGCGCGCGTGGCGACGACACAGTCGGCGTGGGTCGCGGCCACCGCCGCCCACGTGCTCGTGCTGTCGGGCCTCGACGAGCTGATGCGCGCGAAGCACCTCGGGCCCCTGGGCGTACTGCTGTCGACGCTAACGCTGCTGGCGGTGCCCGGCGCCGTGCCGCGGGTGGCGGCCACGCTGGCGCTGTGGGGTTGGGCGGCCTGGTGGGCCTCGACGCTGGGCGGCAAGGCCGACGTCATCGTCGTCGGCGCGGCGGCGGCGGCGACGGCGCTGACCCTCGGCGAGCGGCGCCTGCTCGCCCTGGGCACGGGGCTCGCCCGCCCGGTGGCCCACGGCTCGTCGGTGGCGTTGCTGGCGACGCTGGCTGTGCACGCAAAGGTGACCGACGGCGTGCTCGCCGTGCCGCTGCTGTCGACGCTCGCCGGCGCCGCGCTGGTCGTCGTCGCCGTCGGGCTCGGGCCGCGGCTGCTCGGCGGTCCCCGGCCGTCGGGGGCGCACGGCGCGCTGCTGGTGCTCGTCGTCGCCGCCGCCGCCGCGCTGGCGCCCGCGGAGCCGGGGGTGCTGGCCAGCGCGCTGGTCGTGGCGCTGGGCGTGCTGCAGCGGCAGCGTGTGGCCCGGGCCCTCGGCCTGGCCGCGCTGGTCGGCTTCGCGCTGTGGGCGATGTACCGCCTCGATGTGCCGCTGGTGCACAAGGCGCTGACGGCGCTGTCGCTGGGCGCTCTCGCGCTGGTGGCCCGCGCGTTCGTGCTGCCGTCGTCGTCGTCGTCCATGCCAGCGCCCACGGGCGAGGCCGCGTCGCTGCCGACGTCGACGTCGTTACCGTCGTCACCATCGTCGCGCCGGGCGCGCGCGTGGCTGCTGGCCGGCGTCGTCCTCGCGGTGGGCACGCCGGCGGCGTTTTCGTGGCAGAAGGAGGCCGTGCTGCGCGACGGGCGCCGGCTGCTGCTGCCGTTGCTGGTTCGCGACCCGCGGTCGTTGCTGCAAGGCGACTACATGGTGCTGCAGACGACGGTGGCCGACGACGCCCGCGCGCAGGTCGAGGGGCGGCCGCGATCGGGGCACCTGGTGGTCGCCGTCGACGCCCACGACGTCGCGCGCTTCGTCCGCTTCGACGACGGCGCGCCGCTGGGCGCTGGCGAGGTGCGGGTGCGCTACCGGGTGCGGGGCGAACACTGGCGCCGGGTCGTGCGCGTGGGCGCCGACGAGTTCTTCTTCGCCGAGGGGCGCGGCGGGACGTTCGCGGCGGCGCGCTACGGCGAGGTGCGCGTCGCCGACGACGGCGAGGTGGCGCTGGTGGGCCTGTGCGACGCGGCCACCCAGCGGCTGTAGGCGGCGACGGCGGCTGTAGGCGGCGACGGCGCGGTCTGTGGTGTCGAGGCGGGCGGTGCCCCCTTTGCGGGCGGGCCCGCGGGTGCTTGCGTCGACGTCGTGGACAATCCTGTCGCCCTCGACGACGTCGAACGCCGCTTCGCCGAGCTGACCGAGCGCCTGATGGCGCCGGGGCTCTCGCCCCGTGACCTGCAGGAGCTGGCGAAGGAGCGCGCGCGGCTCGAGCCCATCGTGACCACGTGGCGCACGCTGTGCGACAAGCGCGCCGAGCACAAGGACAACAAGGCGCTGCTCGAGGACAAGGACGCCGAGCTGCGGGCGATGGCGAAGGACGAGCTGGGGCGGCTCGAGCCCGAGATCGCCGCGCTCGACGAGCAGCTGCGCGTGCTGCTGCTGCCGCGCGACCCGCTCGACGACAAGAACGTCATCCTCGAGATCCGCGCCGGCACCGGCGGCGACGAGGCCGCGCTGTTCGCCGGCGACCTGTTTGGCATGTACGGCCGCTACGCCCAGACGCAGGGCTGGACCGTCGAGCTGATGAGCGCGTCCGACGGCGGCCACGGCGGCTTCAAAGAGATCATCGCGTCGATCTCGGGCAATCAGGTATATTCCAAATTGCGCTATGAAGCCGGGGTGCATCGCGTACAGCGCGTGCCCGAGACCGAGGCGCAGGGGCGCATCCACACCAGCGCCTGCACGGTGGCGGTGCTGCCCGAGGTCGACGAGGTCGACGTCGACATCCGCCCCGACGAGTGCGATTGGCAGACGATGCGCGCCGGCGGCGCCGGCGGGCAGCACGTCAACAAGACCGAGTCGGCGGTACGGTTGACGCACAAGCGTTCGGGCATCGTGATCGTCTGCATGCAGGAGCGCAGCCAGCAGAAGAATCGCCAGATCGCGCTCAAGCTGCTCGCCTCACGGCTGTACGACCAGAAGCTGCAGGAGCAGCAGGCGGCCGTCGCCGCCGACCGCAAGGCGCAGGTGAAGAGCGGCGACCGCAGCGACAAGATCCGCACGTACAACTTCCCGCAGGACCGCTGCACCGACCACCGCGTCGGGCACACGACGCACAACCTGCCGAAGATCATGGCGGGCGAGCTCGACGACTTCCTCGGCGTCGTGCGCTCGGCGTTGAAGGCCGAAGAGCTGCAGGCCAGCCGCGACTGACGCCGCCAGGCCGGACGCGTGCCGTGGAAGGTCAGCCCTCGTCGGGCTTGCGCGCGGGCGGCCCTGACGTCGGCCCTGACGTCGGCCCTGACGTCGGCCCTGACGTCGGCCCTGACGTCGGCCCTGACGTCGGCCCTGACGTCTTCGACGGCGGCAGCGTCAAGAGCGGCGTCGAGCGCGCCGACGAAGGCAACGAAGGCGTGGGCATCGTCGGCGGCGTCGGCGGCAACGACGCCGGCAACGGGGGCGTCGGCGCGGTCGACGACGCCGGCAACGAAGGCAACGACGCCGGCAACGAAGGCAACGACGCCGGCAACGAAGGCGTCGACGCCGGGGGCGGCGCGCCGGCGTCGCGGGCCTGCACGACGTCGCCCGTGCCGCCGCCGCCCACGCGCGAGCCCGGGCGTCGATAGCCAGGGTTGCCCGGGCCCGACAGGAAGGCCCCGAGCTTCTGCACGCCGGCGCCGAGCGCCGCCGCCGCCTTCTGCGCGGCCTCCTCGGCCGACAGGCCCTCGCGCACCGGCACCGACTCCGACACTGGCGCCGACACCGGCGCCGACACCGGCGCCGACACCGGCGCCGACACTGGCGCCGACGTCGACGATCCGTCGTCGGCGGGCGTCGCCGCCGACGAGAGCGACGCCGGCGGTGCGTGCTCGTGGTCGTCGACGGGCTCGATCGTCGTCGCCGACGACGAGGGCGGCGCCGAGGCGAGCAGCGCCGATGACGACGGCCGCGACGACGACGGTGGCGGTGGAGACGACGTCAGCTCGGCCGCTGCCTGCTTCAGCGTCTCGCCGAGCTTCTTCGCCCCCGACAGCACGCTCTGACCGACGGCGCGGCCGGCGTCGGCAAGCTTCTCTTCGGCGTCGGGCGGCAGCGACTCCTTCAGCTTGTCGGCGGCGTCCCGGGCGGCGCCGGCGACCTTCTCGCCGGCCTGCTTCAGGGTGTCGGCGGCCTTCTTCAGGCCGGCGTCCTCGACCTTGTCGTCGACAACCTTCTTCGCCTCTTCCTTGACGACCTGGCGGAACGACTCCTGCGCGCTCTCCCACAGCGTGGCCTCGCGGCGCTGGCGACGACGACGACGACGCTGCGCGGCGCTGCGCTTCTGGTCGCTCTTGACGGCGCCTTGGACGACGCGCCCGGCGGCGTCCTGCACCTCCTCGGGGAGCCGCGCGCCGTCGTCGTGGACACGGGGCGCCTTCGACGCCCGGACGCGGCCGGTGAGGACGTCGCGGACGGTGCGTCCGGTGGCCTTCAGGGTCTCGAGCCACTGCGCCGACCACTGCGCGGCGGTGAGCCCGCGGACGAACGGCGCGGCGGCGTCGGCCCGGGCGACGGCGCCGAGGGTGAGCGGCGGGTCGGAGCGCTTGCGGCGCCGGCGCTTCGCCTTCTTGTGCGGGTTCTGCGCGGTGCCGACGACGAAGACCGACGCGGCGACGCCGCCCCCGAGGCCGGTGAGCAGCCGTTGCAGCCAGGGGTTCAGGGCCATCGTCATGGGTGGTCGGCCTGGGTGGTCGTGTGCCTGCGTCAGGGGTCCGAGGACGCCGACAATGTATCGTACGGGTGGGCACGACGACAGCGTCGACAAGCAACGGCGGGGGCAGATCCTCGCCGGGCCTGCTATGGGCCCGGCCATGGCTCACTTCGCGAACACTCCCCGTGATCCCGTGCTCGTCGCCGCGTGCCGTACGCCGATCGGCAAGCTGCGCGGCGCCTTGTCGGCGGTGCGCGCTGACGACCTGCTGGCCCACGTCTTCGCCGAGTCGGTGCGCCGCGCCGGAGTCGACGGCGCCGTCATCGACGAGGCCTACGCCGGCTGCGCGAACCAGGCCGGCGAGGACAACCGCAACGTAGCGCGCATGGCGGTATTGCTCGCCGGGCTGCCGCAGTCGGTGCCGGCGGCGACGGTGAACCGGCTGTGCGCCTCGGGGCTCGAGGCGATCGTGCAGGGCAGCCGGCAGATCATGGTGGGCGACGCCGACGTCGTCCTGTGCGGCGGCGTCGAGAGCATGTCGCGGGCGCCGTGGGTGATGGCCAAGCCCGCCGACGGGTTCCCCACCGGGGCGCCTTCGGTGTTCGACTCGTCGCTGGGCTGGCGCTTCCCGAACCCGAAGATGGAGAGGCTGTTCCCGCTGGAGCAGATGGGCGAGACCGCCGAGAACCTCGCCGACGAGCACAAGATCGCGCGCGCCGACCAGGACGCGTTCGCGCTGCGCAGCCACCAGCGCGCGGTCAACGCGCAGGACCAAAAGCAGTTCGCCCGCGAGCTCGTGGCAGTCACCATCCCCGGCAAGAAGGGCGACGTCGTCGTCGAGCACGACGAGCAGCCGCGCGCCGACACCACCCTCGAGGCGCTTGCGAAGCTGAGGCCGGCGTTTCGCAAGGAGGGCGGCAGCGTCACCGCCGGCAATTCGAGCACGCTGAACGACGGCGCCGCCGCCGTCGTCGTCGTCAGCCGCGCCTTCGCCGTCGAGCGCGGGCTGCCTATCCTGGCCACGATCCGCGGCAGCGCCTCGGCGGGCGTCAGCCCGCGCACGATGGGCGCGGGCCCCGTGCCCGCGGTCAAGAAGCTGCTCGCGAAGCACAAGCTGTCGACGACCGACCTGCGCTTCCTCGAGCTGAACGAGGCCTTCGCCGCGCAGGCGCTCGCCGTGACCCGCGGGCTCGGGCTGTCCGACAGCGACGTCGACGCCAAGGTCAACGTCCGCGGCGGCGCCATCGCCCTCGGCCACCCGCTCGGCTGCTCGGGGGCGCGCATCGTGACGACGCTGGTGAGCACGCTGGTCGACGAGGGCGGCGGTCTGGGGCTGGCCACGCTGTGCGTCGGCGTCGGCCAGGGGCTGGCGGTGCTGGTCGAGCGTGCGTGACGGCGTCGGGGCACGGAGTTGTGGGCCCCAACAGCGAGCCGCCCGACATTGGGCGGCTCGATCAGCGTGGCTGTAAGGTGGGATGGAGGACAAGTCCGCGCTGACGCCGCTGGCCATTCACGTTTGATGCCAGCCGCCGTCGGCTCCGGAGACCCCGTCGGGATGCGGCGCTGCCCGTTGCGCACGGCCTTGATTGCGCAAACTGTGTCGCGCAATTCGGTGTACGCGATCCGATTTGCACAAGTGCATTGCGCAAGCGGTGGTGCGCAAGCGGTGGTGTGCCGGGCGCTCATCATTGATCACATCGCCCACCGCGCCGTTGTGCCGACAACGGCTCGCACCCGCGGCTTCGCCGCTGCCCATACCGAATGCTGGGAGAGGGCTCGCCCTCACGCAGGCCGACGTCCGGAAGTGGTGCTGCTCCGCTCGAGCGGCAGCGGAGCCGTCGTCAGGAGTCGTCGCGCGGGACGAGGAGCGGATAGGGGTTCAGCGGGTGGTCCCACGAAAACACCCCCGGACGATCGCCGAGGAAATAGACGCCCAGGTGCAGGTGGGCGGCGCCGCCGGTGTTGCCGCTGGTGCCGACGAAGCCAAGCAGATCGCCGCGGTGGACGACGTCGCCGTTCTGCAGGCCGGGGGCGTAGGCGTCGAGGTGTGCGTAGTAGAAGCCGACGCAACCGGTGACGTCGAGCTGTTCGACGACGCGGCCGCCGAGGCGGTTCCAGCGCAGCTGGCCGACGACGCCGTCGTCGAGGGCGAAGATCGGGGTGCCGCGCGGGGCCATGATGTCGGTGGCCTTGTGAATGCGGCCGCCGCTGCGCGGCGAGCGGAACGAGTCGACCACGCGGCGCTGGTCGGCGGCCCCCACCGGCACGGCCAGCGCAGCGGCGGCGAGGTCGTCGGTGGCCGCCGCCAGGGACTGGCAACGACGCAGGTGGGTAGCGTCGGGGTCGGGGAACACCGGACCGGCGACCGCGAGGGCGACGAGCAGCGCGAACATGGGGCGGACCGTAGTGCGCGGGACGCGTTCGTCGAGACGGGTTCGGACCGTCCACCAGGTCGGATCTGCGGGCAGAGGAGGGGCGCGGGAAGGGCGCGGGCGCGCCGACGTCGTCGTCGGTCCGGTCGTCTACCGCGACGGCGCCGTGTCGAATTCGCGACGCAGCCGCGCATCAAGCCAGAACGTGCCGCCGGGGACGAACGACGCCGCCATGGCGACGACGGCCCAGCGCAGGCCCACCTGCCGCAGGCAGGCGGCGAGGGCGAGGCCGTAGGCGACGAACAGCGCGCCGTGGGCGCTGCCCATGACGCGCACCGGCCAGGCGACGCCGGCGCCGTACTTCAGCGGCATGCAGACCACGAGCAGCACGAGGTACGAGATGCCCTCCCAGAACGCGATGGTCAGGAAGCGGCGCAGCGACGTCGTCATGGCGCGGCTGTAGCGCCCGTCGACCACGGACGCCACCGGGGCGCCGCAGCGGCGCACGGCAGGTCCACGATCCGGACGACCCGGGGCACGCCTGCGGCCACCGCGACTTCAACACGTCACGCGTCGCCGTGCTCGGGCGACGGCTCGTCTGCCTCGGACGAGGGCGAGGGTGAGCCGTTCAACGCCTGCACGGCCGAAGGCGGCCTCTGTCTGGACGGCGACCCAAACGCCGACGCCGCGGGGGACGGCACGCGCGCTCCAGCCGGTGACGGTGGCTGCGTCTCCTACGACGGCCCCGGCACGTGCTTCATCCCGCCGGCGCCGCAGCCGTCGGGCGACTCGTGCGCCGAGCGCGGCGGGCTGTGCGCGCCGATCGCCGGGTGCCTCTTCGTGGACGGTGCCCTGCCGTGGCGACAGCGCCGCGTACCGCACGGCCTGCGATCGCAGCACACGGGCGTGCACCATCGAGGGTACGACGCCGCAGCCCTTCGACGAGTGCCCGGTCTGAAGGGCTCGCGCGCCGCGCGGGCGCCTCAGCGCGAGGATGACGACGACGACGACGACGGCACGGTGATGAGCGGCGGCGGCTTCGCCCCCGTGGCCTCGACGGCGCGCTCGCGCACCGACTTGCGGGCGATGCCGCGGGCCATCCACGCGTAGCAGCCGAGGCACCCGCCCCCCATCGCAAGCAGCGTGGCCATGGCGGCGGCGTGGCGGAGGTGACGGACCTTCATCGGCGCCGGTGCTGCCCCCTTGCGTCGTCGTCGGCAACACCAACGCGCGCGGCGACGCGCGCTGCCCGTCAGACCCGCAAAGATGGCAGGCCGAGCGAGCGCACGAACGCGGCGACGATGGCGTCTTCGTCTGCGGCCGGCACGATCGCGCGCAGCTGCGCCGCCACCGCCGCCGCCGACGTCGGTCGTGCATCACGGTCGCGGGCCAACAGCGCGTCGAGCACCTCCTGCACGGCGCCGGCGCGCTCGTCGTCGGGCAAGCCCGCCGCCCGGCGCGCGCCGGCGAGCCGGGGCAGCGGCGCGTGCAGGATGGCGTCCAGCAGATCGACCTCGACCGGCGCCGAGAACGGCGGCGCGCCGACCAGCATCGTCCACAACGTCACGCCGAGCGCCCACAGGTCGGTGCGGTGGTCCAGGCTGCGGCCGGTCACCTGCTCGGGCGACAGCGTGCTCACGCGCCCCTTGCGAGACCCCGCCTGCGTGTCTCTGGACGACAACAGCCCGCTCTTGCGGCCGGCGACGCTGCGCGCGAGCCCGAAGTCCGCGATCTTCACGACCCCGCGCCCCTGCGCGTCGACCCCCACGAGCACGTTGGCCGGGGCCACGTCGCGGTGCACCACCAGCAGCGGCCCGCCCCCGTCGGGCTCCACCAGCCCGTGCACGACGTGCAGCGCCTCGGCCACCCGCGCGGCGATGACCACCGCCACGTCGACGGGGCAGACGCCCGCCGAGCGCGCTTCCGAAGATGATGACGCCCGCAGCCGCAGCGCCGCCGACACGCTCGGCCCGTCGACGAGCTCGAGCGCCGAGAAGAAGGTCTCGCCGTCTTCGTCGAGGTCGACGACGCCCACGGTGCCGCGGTGGCGCAGCAGGGCCATCAGCCGCACCTCGTCGACGAACATGCGGACGGAGTCATCGTGGTCGACCAGGTACGGGTACAGCCGCTTGAGGACGACGCGCGGCGCCCCCGGCTGCTCGCTGGGCACCGCGAGCAGCACATCGCTGGTGCCGCCGCGGGCGATGCGCCCGAGCACCGTGTAGCGCCCCACCGTCGGCGTGCCCGACCAAGTCGTCATGACGGGCACGGTAGCAGGCTGCTGAAAAAGCCCTCCGCTGGCTTTTTCGGCCGCCGGCTCGATCCAATTCGCTCTCGAACTCGACGAGAGCGAGCAACACCCAGCCGGGTGCTGAAGAGCGCAAAGCGCTCTTCAGCACCCGGCTGGCGCCGCGTCGGCGGGGGTTGTCACGGCGGCGGCGCTCACGGCGCGCGCGCGGCGGCGCTCACCACAGCAGGACGGTGCGCGGGCCCATGACGTGGACGACGATTTGGCGGTGCTCGACGACGCCGAAGCCGGCCAGGCCGACCATGACCAGCCACAGCACCGAGACCAGCACGGGCACGGCGGGCAGCCACGACCAGCGGCGTCGGCCGCGCGCGCCGACGCCAGCGACGAAGGCGACGGCGGGCAGCAGCTGCAGCGTGGTCATCGCCGCGAGCACGGCGATGACTCGGGCGCCGGCCAGAGGCGAGCCGGTGCCGGCGGCGAGCGTCAGGCCCCAGGCCACGATCATGCAGGACAGGAGGCCGAGCACGACGCCGACGACGAACGGCCGGCGGCCGACGCGGGCGTCGACCAAGGCGGCGGCGACGACAGCGACGACGCGATCGAGGCGCGCCCACGGCGTACGCCAGGGCTCGAGGGTGACCCGCGCCGGGCGCCGCGGCACGAGCGACGCGAGCAGCGTCAGCGCGAGGCCTATGGCGCGAACGCCGCGGAAGCGCTCGTCTTCGACGTCGCGCCCAGGGTGCCGGCGACGGCGCCGAGCGTAGCGCGCGTCGTCGGGCGCCCGAGCTCGGAGAGCAGCCGGCCGACGACGGCGCGCGGCACCGACGATGCGCGGCCGCCGACGACGCCACCGACGATGGGGCCGCACATGCCGACGCAGTGGAACGAGATCCACAGCAGCCCGACGCTGAGCACCGGCGCGAGGGCGGCATCGTCGGACATCACGTGCTCGGTCGTCAGCCGGTCACTGCGGGCCCATCCACTTCGTGGTGGGGCCCTTGAGGGAGCTGCCGGCGGTGACCGGCAGCGCGAGCTCGGCGCCCGGGGCGATGACACCCCGGGCCGGCCGGCGAGCACACCGACTGAGCGACGCGATCCGCGCCGCGCCGCACCGGTCAATCGTCCTCGATGACGATCGAAGGCAGCGCCGCGATCATGGTCTTCTCGCGCCGCGTCTCGGACACCATCACCGCCGACACCTCCGACGGCAGCGGCTCCGAGCGCTTGACCTTCTTCTTCCTGACGACCGGCGCAGCGACATCTTCCTCGGGCGGCGGCTCAGGCGGCAACGTCAGCGGCGTCGGCTCGCTCAACGCCGGGTTGGCTGCGCCGACCGGGGCCGGCAACGTCGACGAGAACACCTCGCCGGTGAGCGACGGGGTGGCGGGACGGCGCGCCAGCCGGCGCGGCGCGGTGACGGCGTCGGACCCGTCGAGCGGGGCCGGCGGCGCGATCTTCGCTGACGGCGGCCGTGGGCGCAGGCCCGCCGCCTCGCGGTCGGGCGGGGGCGGCGCCGACGCGCGCTCGACGGCCGGCCTCGCGACCGAGGGCGGCGGCGGCGACGACGACCAGGGCGGCGGCGCGACCAATGGCGTCGGACCGTCCGGCAGCAGCGTGGGCACGATCGCGGGCACGACCGCCGGCGGCAGGCCGGGCTCGCCGAGCTCGACGATGGCCATGTCGTCGAGGGACTGCGGCTCCCTGGGCTCGAACGTCGGCTCGCCGAGGACCGTCGGCGGCGGCTCCATCGGGCGCCGCTGCAGGCGCCCGATGAAGTCGAGGTAGCGCAGCAGCACCGCCATCTCGTCGCGCGGCAGGGTACCGGTCTCGGCGAGGTCGGCGACCGACTCCCACCCTACGAGCAGGCGCGCGAGGAAGCGCTCCTCCGGAGGCCCGAAGCCGTAGGCCGCAGGCAGCGCCGGCAGGCCGAGGTTCGCCGGCAGCCGCTCGGGGTCGACGACGGCAAGGCCGGGGTCGACCAGCCGCACCTGCTCGTGACGGGCGCTCTCGAGCACGGCCTCGCGCAGCTCCTCGTCGGTCTGCTGCCGCACGGCGAGGAAGACAACGCCGTGGGAATCGAGGGGCGTCGACGTGAAGCCGTTCAGGTAGGTCAGGCCCTTGCAGAAGGTGAACGGCCGGCTGCTGAGGCGGCAGAAGTGCTCGGCCTTGCGCCGGGCCTGCACCGCGAGGGCGTCCTTCAGCGTGTGGTCGTCGAGCACGCCGAGCTCCTTGAAGACCTGACCGGGCAGGCGGCCGCCTTCGGCGATCAGGTGCTGCGCCTTCAAGAACATCGCGGCGTCGCACCGACCAAGCTCGAGCAGCAGCTGCCCGAGCGGATGCACGCGCTCGGCGAGCAGCACACCGACGGGGCGGCCGTTCATGAAGAACATGTGGTTGTCTCCGGCGGCGTCGGCGACGGTCAGCCGGCCCGTCGTCGACCGCTGCCCGAGGGTCAGGAGCAGCTGGTGCACCGGGTCAGCGTCGAGGTGCCCCTCGACACAGGCGTCGTCGGCGATGCGGACGGGGTCGAACACGACGGACGTTTTAGCCAATTCCTGCTGCCGACGAGAACTTCGCTGTCGCCGTCCCGCCCGCCGTCCCAGACCGGCGGGCAGGCGCCCTCTTGGACGATCCGCTACGTTCCCTTGTCGACGCCCGCCTGGGTGCCCACACTCCCGGGTGAGCGTCTGCGCGTGGCACGCAGGAGGTCCGATGTCCGTCCTCGGCGATCTGGTGATGGCAGCGAGCGTCGCGGTGGGCAACGCCGCCAGCCGCGAGCGGGACCGCGACATGGAGACCGTGCACGAAGACGGCCGCCCCAAGGCCCTCGGCGAACGCGCGAAGCAACGCTGGGACGCCATCGCCAAAGAGGGCGTCGGCAAGGTCATCGTCGCCGAGACCGCCCACTTCGGCGCCCGCGAGCTCGGCCGACGCCTGTCCAACGAGACCGCGAAGCGCGTGTTCCGCGAGCTCGGCAAGCGCCCCATCGCCTCGGCCACCGCGGCGCTGTTCGCCTTCGACACCGCCCGCGACGGCTGGCGCCTCGCCAAGGGCGACATCGACCGCCGCGAATTCGCCGAGCGCGTCGGCGGCAACGGCGCCGGCCTCGTCGGCTCCGCCGGCGGCGCCTGGGTGGGCTCGATGGTCGGCACGCTGGCCATGCCCGTGGTCGGCACGATGGTCGGCAGCGTGATCGGCGGCGTCGTCGGGGGCATCGGCGGCGACACCTGGGGCCGCGCCAAGGTCCGCGATCTGGTCGGCGGCGACGACGACTACGACGACGACGACGACGACCAGTGAGACCGGTGAGGCCGCCGCGACCCGCTCCCCGGCTCGCCCTCCTGGGCCTTGCGGGACTCGTGGGCTCCGTCGTCATCGTCGGCGCGGGCTGCGACGACGGCTACACGCCGTCGCTGTCGGACCTGCGCTACGACGGGCCGGCGACGGACTCGGCGACGGTGCTGCTGCTGTCGACGGACTTTCGCGACGGCGACGGCGACCTCGGCACCGGCTTCCTCGAGACGTTCATCGACGGCGACCCCACCAGCGCCGGGCCCCTCGATCTGCTGCCCATCTTCCTGCGCAGCGACGTGCCCGTGGGCGCCACCGAGGGACGGCTCGAATTCGTGCTCGAGCTGTCGCTGGGGTCTACGCCGCCGCCGTCGGGGGTTTTGTTCGCGCTCGGCGTGCGCGCCACCGATGCGGTGGCGAACACCTCAGCCACCGAGACGATCACGCTGACGCTCACCTATTGACCCCGGAGCCCGAGGAGCGTCGTCCCTCGGGTCGGTGGGCGGCCGCGTCGAACGCTCGTCGTTCAGCGCGCGAAGCGGTCCGGGGCGAAGGCGGCGTCGAGGGGCGCGTCGTGCAAGATCGCGTCGCGCAGCAGCGCGCCCGACGCCGCAGCGAGCAGCACGCCGTTGCGGAAGTGCCCCGACGCGATCCACACGCCCGTCGTCGAGCGGCCAAGCAGCGGCAGCCCATCGGCGGTGCCCGGCCGCAGCCCGGCCCAGTGGCTCTTGACCGGTCGCTCGGCGAGCCCGGGCAGCAGCGTCACCGCGCGACGCAGCACCGACGCCAACGCGCCGGCGGTGATGGTCTTGTCGAAGCCGGCGCGCTCCATCGTCGATCCGATCAACACCCGGCCGTCGCGCCGCGGCACCGCGTAGCCGCCATGGCCGTAGACCACCGCGTCGAACGACCGACCGACGTCGCCGCCGTCGATCTCGACCATCACGCCCCGCACCGGAAACACCGCGTCGTCGGCCACGCCGACGCCCGCCACCCGCGGCGTCCACGCGCCCGCGCAGACGACGACGGCGTCGCCCTCGATGCGCTCGCCCGCGACGCCGGCGTCCAGCGCGCCCTCGAGGTCACGGTCGAGCTCCACCGCGTCGGCCTCGACCCGCCGCACGCGCCGCCCTCCGAGGAAATGCACCCCCGCCCGCTGCGCGTTCGCCCGCAGCTGCTCGAACAGGCGCCGCGGCTCCACCGAGGCCTCATCGGCAAACCAAGCGCCGCCGATGACGTCGCCACCCACCGGCGCCCGCGCCCGCACCGCCGCGCCGGCGAGCCACGCCGCCTGCAGCCCCGCCGCCTGCTGCCACGCCACCCGCGCCGCCAGCGTCGCCGCCTCGGCCGGCGTCGTCGCCACGTCGAGCGTCCCGGCCGTCCGCCACCCGATGCCAGCGTCGTGGCCGCCCCCCTGCTCGGCGGCCAGCTCGCGCTCAAGCGCCCGCATGTCGGCGAGCCCGCGCCGGCACAGCCGCAGCATTGGCCCGTCGACGTCGCACTCGGCCTGCGGCGACAGGATCCCGCCGGCGGCCCAGCTGGCCTCGGCGCCCGGTACGCCGCGCTCGACGACGGTGACGCCCGCCCCCGCCCGCGCCAGCGCCCGCGCCACCGACAGCCCGACGAGGCCGCCCCCGACGACGACGACGCGCCGCGCCTTGTCTGCCCCGATGCCCATGCGCGCGTCGTCGCGCCGGCGCTCGTCATCGTCAACCGCGGTCGCGCCCGCCCCCGGACGGGGAGGGACGGCGAGCGACGACGACGAGCGCGACGAGGGAGAGAGGGTCGGGCGAAGAACGGATGCCGGCGCGACCCCAGGGGGTCATGAGAGACGGACATGTGGTGTGCGCTGCTCCTCGCCCTGACCACCGCGGCACCGACCACCGCGGCGCCCCCCTGGCCCGCGCACGCCGTGCTGGTGGGCACGGCCAGCATCGACGACACCACGACAACGCTGCAGGTGCTGACGGTGCAGGACGGCGTGGCCCGGCGCGCCGAGGCCGGGGTCGTGGCGCACCAGCGGGGCGTGGTGCCCGTGGGCGCCGTCGTCGACGACCACCGCGTGGTGCTGTCGGTGCAGGACGGCTCGGCCAGGGACGCCCGCGTGGTCGTGCACGACGCCGGTGGCGCGCAGCGCACCCTGCTGCACGAGGCCGCGCCCGGCCAGGCACCGCTGGTCGCCGTCGTCGACGGTCGCGCCGTCGCCTTTGTCGTGCGCGAGCTCGACCCCACACCGGCGGGCTCGACGTTCGACGTCGTGCGCGTCGAGCTCGACGACCCCGCGGCTGAGCGGGAGGTCGTGGCCAGCCGGCGGGCGCTCTGGGTCACGCCGGTGCGCGGCGCCGTCGAGCCGCTGCGCCTGCTCGTCAAGGACGACGCCGGCAGCGGCGTCGACGGCGCCGCCCACATCGACGTCGTCGACGCCGGCGGCCTCCAGCCGTCGCTGGCGCTGCCGCGCGTGCCGGTGCGCAGCCCGGTGGCGGTGGGCGGGCGACTGTGGCTCGAGGTCGATGACGCCCTCGCTGCGCGCGGCCGCGCCGCGCTGCGGGTCTTTGCGCCGACCAAGCCCCACGAGCAGGGCGCCGTCGTCGTCCGCGGCCTCGCCGGCCTGTCGCCGGTGGCGCGGGGCGACACCCTCGCCGTAGGCACGGGCCGCAAGGACGGCACCGTGCTGGTCGGCCGCGTCGAGGACGTCGACGAACGGCGCCGCCCGGCGCGTGGCCTGCTCGAGCGGCGCACCGGACGCGCCGGCGTCGCGCGCCCGCAGGGGGTGACGGCGGCCGGTGACGTCGTGGTCTGGCTCGACCGGGGCGTCGCGCTGCCCGGCGAGCTGTGGTGGGTGCCGGCACCGCCTTCGCCACCGACGTTGCTCGTGGCGCCGCCGCCGCGCACGGCGGTGGTGGTGTACGGCGTCGTCGCTGCGCCGCCCGCCGCGCCGGCGACGAAGGAGGCGCGCTGATGCTCGTCGTCGCCGTCGCCGCCTGGCTGTCGGCCGCCTGCACCGGCTCGGCGTGCCCGAACCCCTGTCGCGAGTGCACGTGGCAGCCGGTGCAAGGACAGAACCCGTCGCTCGCCGAGTGGCGGACGCTCTTCGTCGACCTCGCCGAGCGGCGCGTCACCCCCGACCTGCCGGCCATCAATCCCGTCGAGGTCGGGCCCGGGCGCACGCGGCGAGAGGCGCCGTTTCCCTGCCATCTGTTGCCCGCCATCGCGATGGCCGAGTCGGCGATTGCTCAATTCTGTGACAACGAAATCACCGTCATCTCATTCGACTGCGGCTTCGGGGTCATGCAGGTGACGTCCGGGGCGGCGGGCTATCCGGGCATCGAGGCGCGGGCCGACATCAACGTCGCCGCGGGGGCAGACATCCTCGCCACCAAGTGGAACAGCGACAGCAGCTTCGGCGGCCGCTTCGGCGACTCGGACCCCGTGATCCTCGAGTCGTGGTACTTCGCGACGTGGGCCTACAACGGCTTCGTCTATCGTAACAACCCCAACAATCCTGATTTTCCGGCCAATCGTCCGCCGTTTCATTCACCGGGGTCGTTGTCGCGGGGCAGCTATCCGTACCAGGAGATCGTGTGGGGCTACCTCGGCTACCCGCTGACGAAGGGCGGCGAGCCATTCCAGACCGGCGTCGAAGTCAGCTACCCGACGAACGTCCCGGACCGAGGCGGCTTGTTCTCGGTGGACCTGGCGCTGCCCGAGCCCTCGCACCCCGACCCATGCAGCGAGGACTGCCCGCCGTCGGGGTGTCCGCCGGCGGACCGGCGCACGCTGCTGCTCGACGACGCCGACGCCGGCTTCACGGTGACGGGCGCAGAGACGGGCGCAGAGACGAGCACGGTGACGACTCACGCCGAGGGCGGCTTTCGCGACGGGTTCCGTTCGGCGCCGCCCTCACGTCCAGCGACGGTGGTGGCGCGCTGGGTGGGCACGGCGCCGGCGACGGGCGTCTTCGACTTCGCCGGCTTCGTGCCCCTCGACCCGGCGAGCAACGAGGGCGTCGTGGTGACGGTGGGCGCCCGCGGCGAGGCCGCGCGCTTCGTGCTCGATCAGGGCGTGTCCGGCGGCGTGTTCGCGCCCCTCGGCACGGTCAAGCTGCAGGAGGGCGCCCGCGTCGTCGTGATCGTCGACAACGACGCCGACGATCAGGAGCTGTCGCGCGCCATCGGCCTCGACGCCTTCCGCCTGACGTGGCGCGGCGACGGCGCGGTCGCCGCGGGGGGCGCCTGCACGACCAGCGTCGAGTGCGCCGGCGCGGCGGTCTGCGACGGCGGCGTCTGCGCCGCCGGCTGCGAGGTCGCCGGCTGCGCGGGGGCGGCGGTCTGCGACGTCGACACCGGCGTCTGCGCGCCCGTCACCGGCGAGGGCGAGGGCGAGGGCGAGGGCGAGGGCGAGGGCGAGGGCGAGGGCGAGGGCGAGGGCGACGCGGCGCCGCGGGTGTTCGCCCGCAGCGTCGACGAGGGTTGCAGCGGCGCGGGCGACGCGGGCGAGGGCGCCGCGCTCGTGGTCGCGGCGGCGGCGCTCGGATGCCGGCGACGGCAGCGGCGCTGACGACAACCGCCCGGGCCCTCTCACGGTCCGCTCACGGTCCGCTCACGGCTCGTCGCTCCACGGGCCGGCGCCGTCGAAGAAGCGCACGGCGACGCGTGGCGCCTGCAGGGTTCGCGGCAGGGGATCGCGCGCAGCAGCGGCTGGCCTTCGGGCACGACGAAGGCCACGCCCTGGCGCCACAGGTGGAAGACCGCCGGCGTCGCGCGGAGGGCGTCGGTGCGCACGACGCCGCGCCAGACGTCGTCGGGCTCGGCGTCGCTGCCGTCGCTGTCGATGCCTTCGAGCAGGCACGACCAGCCCGGCGGCGTCTTCGTCAGCGCGAACGGCTTGACGAAGAAGTGCGGCTCGCCCGGCGGGTGCTGGCTCACGTACTTCGGCAAGTACAGCCGCGCGCCCGTCGCGGTGTCGACGGCAGCGTCGCCGACGGCGGCCCGCCACGTCGCGCCGAAGGCGCCGCGTGGGCGGCGAGGCGGCGCTCGTCAACGACGACGCCGTAGCGCAGCCCGTCGCCCACCACCGTGAGCGGCACCATGTTGGCGAAGGTGACAACGTCGAGGCGGCCATGACGGGCCGGCGCCGCGTCGGCCTCGCCGTCGGGCAGCGCCACCCGCGCCCCCGTCGACAGCGACGCGATCGTGGCCGCGCACGGGCCCGCCTCGACGACGACGGCGTCGAGGCGGGGACCGCCGTAGCCGCGATCCTGCGCCGGCGCGGGATCGCGGCGGGCGATGGTGCGCGCGTACTGGCGGGTGGGCTGGCCCTTCCGCTCTTCCGTCATCGGTCCTTTCTTCTGGGCGAAGTGGCGCTCGTCGTAGAGGGCCAGACGGGCACGGGCGACGCCGAGGTGGACCGCGAGGCTCCCACGCGCGAGGGACAGCCCGGGGGCCAGCACGCCGAGCGTCGCGCACTCGTCAGCGACGACGGCCCGCGGCGCGCCCGCGGCCAGCGTGACGTGGAGCAGCAGCGGCACGAAGCCGCCGGCGTCGGCACGACGACGTCGCCCACCGCGTAGCTGAGCGCGCGGCGGTTGCTGTCCTTGTCCACCCGCACCCAGCGGGCGCGACGCGGCCGCACGAGCAGCCCGCGCACAACCGCGCCGACGCCCGGCTCGTCGACCGCACGAGGCCCCGCTGCAGCTCGCGCGGCCACGCCGGCGACAGCAGGCCGTCGTCGACCAGCCGCGGCAGCGCCCCGCGCCACAGCGCGGTCAGCCGGGGCGCGGCGGCGCCCGGCGACGTCGTCGCCGACAAGAGGCCGCGCTCGACCAGCAGCGGCGCGCGCAGCGACAGTCGCAGCCCGTAGGCGTTGCCCTCGAGCAGCGGCGTGCAGGCCTCGCGCAGCGGC